>NZ_JBAELF010000075.1:0-10411 GCF_056211015.1 Candidatus Egerieousia sp. | reverse complement strand
TAATCAATCGTTTAGTATGTAGCAACAATGGCGCTGCCGCCTGTATTCCCTTCGGGAACGACAGACGGAGGCTCCGAAATATACCCTTGCGTAAAGCAAACAAATAAACAGAATGAAACAGGAAATCAAAGACAAAAACAGACAGGAGCGTCAAGCCTACGCTTCGCCAAAAGTGAAGGTCATCACGACATCCGTGCAGAGAGTTATATGCACAAGTCCCAATGGAATCAATCCAATGGTCCCGGATGAAGAGGATGGTGGAAGTCTTTTCGGATAGGAGGATAAGAAAATGAAGAAGACAATGATAATCGCGGCGGCAGCCGCATCAGCTGTGCTGCTCGCTCTGGCTTCCTGCAACAAGGTGGAGGCCATTGAGACCAAAGAGAAGGAATCGCCTGAAACTGTATCGTCAGATGCTCCCATATTCACGGCAACTATAACCGGTGCGACCAAGACCACTGTTGATGTGTCAAACGGCAAGGTTGCCTGGGAGGATGATGATGAGATAACCGTGAAGGATGCATCTTCCAATACTGCTGTCTATAAGATAAAAAGCATCGATGCCACTACCGGCAAGGCGACCTTTGTCCAAAAAGAGCCGGAAACCGCCTTGGGAGAGGGCCCTTACACCGCCACCTACGGAGCCGAGCCTGCAAAGTCGCAGGAATACTCCGCCACAGCCGGGAAGCTCTATATGACGGCTCCTGAGCCTTCGGATAACAATTTCACGTTCTCCGTTCAGTGCGGGCTGATGAAGCTCAATCTCAAGGAATCCGAAAGGGAGATTGAGAAAATCTCTGTGACCGGCACTCCTGAGGGCGATTCGGAGACAACATTCACCCTCACCTGCAGCAAGGCCCAGAGTATTGAATCAGCAACGGACTTTTTCATTTCCCTTCCACAGGGAGAATACACGAAAATTGTCATTACAGACTCCGATGAAGGAGTATGCATCAAGAAAGTTACGTCAACATCTCTCTCTATCCTCACAAATCACATCAAACCGGTTACATTCTCATCCTTGGACTTCATTGTAATACCAAACACATTCTGCCTTAGTCTCAATGACGAATATGTTGATGAAGATAAAAATCCGAGTAGACAAGGTTGGGGCACTCAGTGGTAAAAATAATACAAATTCTTGCAAACTGAATGGAAATGAATAAACGATTTGTCATATTGTTTTTTTTCGCTTTTATGAGCGTGACGGGAGCGTGGGCGCAGGACGCAGAGATTCTCAAGCTTACAACTTATCAGGATCCTGATGATGAAAAGAAATACTACGCCACATTCTACGATAGCCAGAAAGCCTACATCATCCCTGATGAAGCGAAGGCGTACACAGCAATTGTGAAAGACGAGGATGAAGAAACGAAAGTTTGTCTCACAGCCATTAATGGAAACATCCTGCCAAAGGGCGTGGCTGTGCTGCTCTGTACCGTGAGTAAAGAAATTGAACTGATGGTTACTGACTACGATGGGAAGTTCGAAGGGAAAAACGATTTAAAGGGTGTTGATGAAGAGACTACTAATCCAGATGACAGCTACTACTACATGCTCTCATTTGGACAAATGGGGCTCGGATTCTACAAGATGAATGGGATGTCTCTTTCAGCCCATAAGGCCTATCTCTATTTCCAACACGGTCAGGCGGAATAGCATTGAAATAAAGGGTCTTGTCTCAGGATTGAAAGTGCAACCTCGCCCGTTATAACTTAGACAAAAATTGGCTCAGTGGAAATTTGTGTTAAAAATGCCGCTCTTTCAGTACTTTATGTCACCGAGATGCCTGATAATTGCCGGAAAATGATTAACTTTATACGTTGTGAGCGTGCGAATGACAAAGCGCGGGGCATATCTGAACGAAAATAAAACAAAATAGTCATGTTAGACAAGGAGTTTAAATTCTACCTGGCACATCAGAACGAATTGTTGCCCAAATACGAGAATCAGTATATTGCCATAGTGGGTGATGAGGTGGTCGGTGCCTATCCTACGGCTTCTGAGGCATTATACGAGAGTGATGCCAAGTACGCACCTGGTACTTGTCTGATACAGTTGTGTACTCCCGGAAACGGAGCTTATTCCGTGAGGGCTTGGAACAGAGAATGCTAGATTTGTGAGGGCTGGGATAGGAGACTACTATCCTACTATAGGAATTATCCTTTTCCCTGATGAATATACCCATCCATCAACACGTAAATTTGGGGGCATCAATAATGATTCTCGTTTGGATTACGGTCCTGATCAGATTAGATCCCGTGATTGGCAGAAGATGGAAGCCGCGGGATGTGTGTTCCTACCGCACGGGGGGTATCGCGAAGGTTCTTGGGTGGGAACCCTGGGCGCCTATTATTGGTTATCTACAAAATATGATGATTTAGATTCAGAATATGCCTATTACTTTCGGTCTTCGGAAGAGAGCGTAAGAATATCTTATAGTAATGCAATATACCGTAGTTACTCTGTCCGCCTCGTCACAGACGTGAAGTAGCGACTGTCAGACACGCAGATACACACCTTGTCGCGCACCCTCTATGAGCAGAAGGTGCGCGACTTGTTTTTATCCTACGTCCCCGCCGAGGTACATAGAGAAAATGAACGGTTGGCCAAAACACGGGATAAAATCTGGTCGAATGAAGGAATGATTTTTGGCCGAACGAAGGAATAGTGCTATATTTGCAGTATGGGAACATACAAACGTAGAATAGCCGATGATCTTTTAAGGGACAACCTTGAGGCGGCGGGTCTTGTCTTGATAGAAGGGACCAAATGGTGTGGAAAGACCACAACTGCAGAACAGCAGGCAAACAGTACTGTCTATATGAATGATCCTGAGCATTCCGAATCATACATAAGTCTTGCGCAGAATGCTCCGAAACTGCTTCTTAAAGGAGCTGCGCCGCGTTTGATCGACGAGTGGCAGGATGCACCTGAACTTTGGGATGCCGCCAGGTTTGAGGTTGACCATAGGGATGAGAAAACGGGACAGTTCATTTTCACGGGTTCAACAGTGATTCCTCCGGAGAAAAGAGAAAAAATCAAGCATTCCGGAACGGGAAGGGCCGCCAGATTTACAATGAGGACGATGAGTCTGTGGGAGTCAGGAGAGTCGAATGGCAATCTCAGTTTTCAGAATCTTTTCAACGATAGAGCTGACGGAGCCTATGAAGCGACCGAACTTAACGTTGAAAATTTGGCGTGGCTGATTTGCAGAGGCGGCTGGCCGGCAGCTCTGTATATGAATAGGAAAGGTGCCTTGAAGCAGTCGGGAAATTATATCGATGCCATTGCGTCAACCGACATATCGGAGGTTGACGGGGTAAAAAGGGATAAGGACTTCACGCTACGGTTGCTGAGAAGCTATGCGAGGTTCCAGGGTTCCCCTTCACCGATAACTTCAATTTATGAGGATTTGAAATCCAACAACGAGAGTTCTCTCTCCGAGGAGACCATATCGTCATACATCTCGGCCCTGAAACAGCTTTTTGTTATTGAGGACACCCCCGCATGGAACCCGAATCTGAGATCCAAGACGGCAATCCGTTCGTCTGACACACGTTATTTCGTTGATCCGTCCATTGCTGGAAAATCCGCGCGCGAGTGACCCCCTAAACCGATACAGTTTGACCCTCTGCGCCAAAATATGGCTGACCCCTTGTGCCAAAATAATATTGACCCCGTCCAAAAATCTTCAACAGCGATATTGATATATGATTTCAAGAAAGGCAAAGCTACCTCCTGTTTCGCAAAAGTCAAGGCTAAATGGAACACCCTACGGGTGGCCTTGACATATTGCTCTCCAGGGGCTATTGGTGGCCTATCTTGAACTCAAACATACAATGTAAATCCAATGAATAGTTCCGTTGTTTATTGATTAATGCGATCCAACTGGCAAATCCAATCTTCAATTGACCCCTCTATTCAGAAGCGGAGGGGGTCAAAATAAAATAATTTTCGGGGGTCAATGCTATTTTGGCCGAAGGGGGCAACGAAGAACGGAATTTCCACACACCTACAGTCCGTGAAATCGCCGCGAATCTGGAGGACGCCCCGCAACATCCCGCAGCTCTTGCCAGACATGAGTTCTATCCTCTGACCCGCAGGCTCCAGCTGATATCGGAACTCTCATGCAAGAATGCAGACAGAACTTTCCTGAATATTGCGAAGTGCTATGTCTTCAAAGAGGGCGCGGTCGATTCCGCAAGGCTGGCGGATGCATTTGTGAAAGCAATCGATGCGACGCCTGTCCTGAAGGCCCGTCTTGTGCGGCTCGAAGATGGACTCTGCCTTCAGCGAAGGGACGACACCGAGGCAAGGGTCACACTCGAAACCGCCCCTGCAAAGCCGGACTACGAGCATTTCAAGTCAGCGGTCAAACCTTTCGACCCTATGGCGGACGATTGGTACAGAATCGCCATAACCACTTATGGCAAACAGACTTATCTCTTCATAGACATATTTCATCTTCTTGCCGACGGCATTTCCCTCACATGTTTCCTCAAAAAGGTGGCGGACGCCTATTTCGGAAAGGAATTGAAACCTGACAGATATACTTTCTTCGACTATATCCTTGACGCCAAGACAAAGTTCGAACCTCGTGATGCGATGCTTGGAGACGAGTGGTACGGCCGCCTCAAAGAAAGTTGTGGCTCCGTCCTGAAACTCAGCGACAAGGCTTCTGCCTACACCTCCATAGGCAAGGAGGGCCTTCTTGACATAGACCTGGGACAACTCGGGAAAGTCAGTTTCTGCAAGGACTACGGCGTGACCGAAAGCAACCTGTTTCTGGCCATTGTGATGGCGGCACTGCAGAAAATTTCCGGGCGGGAGAAATTCATGCTCGGCATCTATATGAACATTCGCTACGGCAATGACCAGTCCCTGTACGATATGGTAGGTTACATGCTTTCCGTATCCCTGGTCGGCACTGACCATCGGCTGCTCACGGACAGACTCTTCGAAGAGGCACGTTACCTTCAGGAGCAGACCGTCACCTCCTATTCTCTATCCCATTATTCTTCTGTACGCATGGTCGAGCGGGGTCTCTTCTCCGAAGACGACAAGTATATCATGCCGTATTTCCTTTTCCAGGACGGTATGTCAGAAGGAAGGGCTCAGGCTTTGGATCTGCTGACTGATACATGGTCCTACCATAACAATTACGCACAGGACAGACTCTGCATCGAAGTAGGTCGCCGTGACGGAAACGGCTATGGCGTAATCCTCAATTATGACCGGGACTATTACAGCGAGACTCTTATGGAAAGGCTCGCCGCCGCCATTAAAGAAGTTGCAGAAAATCTCAGATGAAAAAATCAACGACATATCCATACTCTTCAAAACCTGACTGTGTTTCCGGAACCGGAAGGCTCAGCGTGAGCCTGCACGGCTGTCCGGAGAGCGACGTTGCCGCCGAAGCGCTGGAGTGGGCACTGAAACGTCTTCTCCGTCAGGACTCTGTCGTTCTTTCGGACAGCGCAGGAGCTGTCAACTTCGAGACTCTCCAGACTCCGGAGGGAGAACTTGAACTTAAGCTTTCGTACAATCAATCTCTCTATTCCCGGCGCGACATGCAGTCTCTTCTTGATGCATGGCGCTTTCTGGCGGAAGGCATCCGCGACGAATCCGCCGATCCGACCACAATCCCTCTGGTCTCCGAAGATGAAAGGCGCCGCCTTCTTGAAATGGGCGACGGCGACCTCCGAAATCCGTCATTCTCCACCAATTCCGGCCTCCTTCCGCCTGACAGGACAATAATCGACAACTTTATCGCCTTGTCGCACGCCGAGCCGGACAAGGAAGCCGTGGTTGACCGGGCAGGGGCCTACACCAGAAAGGAGTTGAACCTTTTCAGCAACAAAGTGGCGCACTGGATTGCAAAACAGAATATTCCTGCGGATGCTGCAATAGGAGTAATGACACCACGTGTGAAGGAGTATGCTCCTCTTGCTCTCGGTGTTCTGAAGGCCGGCCATGCGATTGTCACTCTCGAAGAAGACTATCCGGAGGCCCGTCTCAAACAGATAATCGGGCAGGCGGGCATTTCCCTGACACTTACAACGGAGACTCTTGCGGATATTCTCGGTTCGGACACATTTTCCGAAGACATCTGCCGCTGCACTCCCGGAAGCGTCTTCCAGATCTTCTTTACCTCCGGCTCTACCGGAACTCCCAAGGGCGTCGTCAGAACCCACGCGGAAATCACAGAGAACCTGAACGTCGCCATACGCTACGGCCTTCACACTCCGGATGCGGCATCCTGCCAGATTGTCCGGTTCAGTTTTATCGCCAGTGTTACCGCTTTCTGGAGACCGCTTGGCTATGGAACACCTGTCCATATCATAGATCCGGCAATGGCAGCAGACCAGAACGCCCTCGTGGATTATCTCTGGAAACACAATATAACCTACGCCCTGATGTCGGGAAGTTACGGTTCCAGACTGGTAAACAACTACGATGTCCCGCTACGTGACCTTCTTCTCTCGGCGGAGAAAGCCCAGCCGATCACCAACACCAAGGTAAGGGTTACAAATATGTACTCCTGTACGGAACTGCTCTGGGCTTCTTCCAAGGTTCTCTCTCCCGGGGACGACCATCTTACGGTGGGTATTCCGACCCCGGGAACAAACATCTGCATCCTTGACGAATACATGAATCTTCTGCCGCAGGGGGCTGTCGGAGAAATATGTCTCAGTTCGAACACTATGGCGAAGGAGTATCTGGACAATCCTGAACTGAACGGGCGCAAGTTTACGGCTAACCCATTCATACCCGGAAAAAGGCTTTACCGTTCTGGGGATTTGGGTTTCTTCGACGAAAACGGAGAACTGAATGTCGTGGGACGGACTGACAATATGGTGAAACTGCGCGGCTACCGTGTCGAGCTGGACGAAATCAGCCATGCCGCAGTCCAGTACAAGGGCGTCGATATGTGCGCTTGCGTAAAAAAGGAACTGGGCGGTTCGGAGGTCATCGTCTGCCACTACACTTCTGCATGCGGAGTGACAGAAGTTGAACTGAAGGACTTCCTGACCATAAAACTGCCGCCGTTCATGGTCCCACAGAAGTATATTCTCCTCGATATGATGCCTCTGAATGCCAACGGCAAGATTGACCGCAAGTCGTTGCCGGAGCCTGAATCGGGCGCCGTTGACGTTGAGTTGCCCGCCACTGACGACGAGCGAATGGTTCTCGATGTCTTGAAGGAAGTCCTTGGCGCAGATCAGATAAGCGTCACCGCCAATCTCATCTCTTTGGGACTGACGTCGATATCGGCGATGGACATCGTGATGCGTCTTTCACGTAAATTCGGGAAGAAAGTGAAACTGTCGGATCTTATGTCGAGCCCGACTGTGCGCGATATCGCGGTAATGCTGACGGATGCCGATGAGACTGGCGCGGGGGAGAAACGGACTCTCTATCCCTTGACGGACGACCTCAGTTATGAGGCAGCGCTCTGTATGGCCAATACGGACAAACTCTTCTTCAACGTCTCGTTCTGCTACCATTATACTGCCGGGAATTTTGATGCAGAGAGGCTGAAACGGGCTTTCGAGACGGTCATTGATGCTACTCCTTTTCTGAAGGCTCGTCTGGAGGAACGTGACGGAAGGTATTATTTGAGAAGACGGGATGATGCACGCATACCGGTTGTATTGGAAAAGTTGAGTGCCAGGCCGGATTTCAATGCGATGAATCGGCCCTTCAACCCTATGGTGGACGATTGGATCAGGATTAATATATCTGACTATAATGGAGAGACTTACCTGTTTTTATCGGTGCTTCATCTTCTCGCAGATGGAATATCCCTTGATCATTTAATGAAAAAGGTTTACGATACTTACTACGGAGGACATCCGGTTAAGGACAGTTATACTTTCTACGATTATCTGGTTGACACGAATGAAAAATTCGCTCCCCGCGACAACATCCTCGGCGACGAGTGGTACGGAAATCTCATCCGTCGCTGTGGCTCAGTCCTGAAGTTCAGTGACAGGGCTTCGGTTTTCAGTGGAGTAGGAATCCAGGCGGAGCTGTCGGTCAATCTTGATGGAACGGATGTCGTCCGCAGATGCCGTGAAGCCGGTGTGACAGAGAGCAGCTTTTTCCTTACAGTAGTAATAGCCGCTTTCCAGAAACTGACTTCCAGGGACAGGTTTGTCCTCGGTGTTTACAACAACAGCCGTTATGGAGGTGGGAGTGTTCTCTACGATTTGACCGGTTATCTTCTTTCGGTCGCCCTGGCAGGTGTTGACCACAGGATTCACGAATCCGCTCTGCTTGAAGAATCACGTCGCATACAAGAACAGTCAATCAAATCCTATGCTCTCTCGAATTACTCTGTGTCAAGGATGGTTGAAAAGGGATATTTTTCCAGGGATGACAGGTATATAATGCCTTACTTCATCTATCACACCAGGTTGAAAGACACCCTGGAAAACAATTATGCCCAAGATGGTCTTCTGGTCGAGGTCTCTCAGACTCCCACCGGGGAGTACCGGCTCTGTATTGCATACGACACGAGTTATTACAGCCCTGAACTTATCAGTAAGCTGGCTTCTATGATAGAATCTGTATTTTTCGAATTATGAGAATATTACAATATAGTATTCCTCGGACCCTAACTGCAGAAGACTTGGAAAAGGTCCTCTGCGAACTGCCTGTATGGCGTCGGGATAAAGCTCTTTCCTTCAAGTTCATGAGCGACAGATTCCAGTCTGCGAAGGCTTATTCTCTTTTGAAGGAGGGTCTCTCTTCCGAGTTCGGCATCTCCGGTAATCCCGACTTTATCTATACAGATTCCGGAAAGCCGCTTCTGAAGAATTATCCGGATATCCATTTCAATCTCAGCCATTGCAACAGGGGGATTCTCTGTGTTGTCGGCAGGGAGGAGGTGGGATGCGATATGGAGGCTATTCCGAAATGTCTGGATATGGATATGCTCAACTTCTGCTTTTCCTCCGAGGAGACCGATGCCATTCTTTCCAATACTGATCCGGAACTTTGTTTCACATCTCTCTGGACCGCAAAAGAGGCTTATCTCAAATTCACGGGTATGGGGCTTGTCGACAATATTTCCGAGATATTCACTCCCGAACTTCTGAAAACTCTATCCCTCAAAACAGTCGTCAATAAGGAAGAAGGATGGGTCTATTCAATATGTTGCAAAAAGAGATTATTCTGCCTGCCAGAAATTAAAATAACTTAATAGCATGAAGAAAATAGAACTGAACGATTGGATTGAAAGCGGCCGGGGAGGCCGGGGAGCATCGTTTTTCCATAAGGATGACCCGGATTACATGCTCAAGTTCGATAACCTGCTGACCGACCCTTCCAGTATGGAGCAGGAACTCTCTGCGGCTTCTGTGGCATACTCTCTGGGTATAAGCACTCCGGAGCCGGGCGAAGTGGTGACTGACGGTACGCGATACGGCTTGACCTTCAGACGAATACCGGACAAGGTCTCCTACGCCCGCGCCATAGGCGACAATCCCGGGAGACTGGAGGAACTGGCAAAGGAATTTGCCCTTCAGACGCGCGAGCTGCACGCCATTGAGGCTGACACCGCAAGGATGAGGAACATAAAGGACATCTACCGCCCTCTCGTAAGCCGCAACACCCTGCACGAACCGGCCCTCATCGACCGAGCCCTGAAACTGCTGGACTCGCTTCCTGAAGGCAGGACCTGCGTGCACGGAGACCTCCACTTCGGCAACATCATTCTCTCGCACGGCAAGAGCTGGTTCATAGATATGGGCAACTTCTCCTACGGCTGTCCGCTGTTCGACCTATGCTGAAGGCGATATGCCAGTTGGCAACTGTTGATCCTCCTGTCTTCAGGGAAATGTTTCATTTCGAACCGGAACTGGCAGACAGGTTCTGGGCTCTGTTCGCAAAAGAATATTTCGGACAGGACGAGGATATCAGGAGCATCGATGAAATGGTGCGGCCATATACAGTCATCCGCAAGCTGACGATGGAAGTCGAATCGGGAGTTCCGTTACCGAAGCCGGCGCTTTCGGACGTATATGAGATGCTTGGGACTTCATCAACTGGTGAAGGTCAATATTGACAAACCAAAATTAACCCTCATTCAGAGACGGATTTTTGCCTCCTATTCTTCCTCCGTGAAAATAAAGTCGTCCTTCTTCCCGTCGGTCAAAAGATTACTTCTTCTTTACGGAGGATGATTACTTGTGGCAAGTACGTGGCAAGTATGTAAATGAAATATTTACAAGAAAAGTTTGGAAATACGATGCTGAATGCTTATATTTGCATACAGTTCTTTGAAGTAATTTTTATGGTAAGTGACCACTGGCATATGTGAGATATGGTAATTTATGGTAAGTGCCTATTCAATATCGTCACATTTGGTCACAAAGTTACTTACCGTGATAATTACCATAGG
>NZ_JBAELF010000074.1:0-17653 GCF_056211015.1 Candidatus Egerieousia sp. | reverse complement strand
CGTGGTACAAATACGGTACAAATATAAACAAAAATATCTAAACAAAGCGAAATAAATAGAAAAATCAGCAGGCGGTCTTTGTTGTATAATAGGCTGAATAGTAGGATTTTGTTGGAAATAGAGGGTGGTTTGTTGGAGATGTTTTGAGGGGGCGGTGTTTATTTTTCGTAAACACTTCCACCGGCGAGAAGTCGGGCGAGATGCTTGCAGTAGCCAAGTTCACTGCTTCTGAAAGCAACGGAGATTAGTCCGTAGGTCGAGAGACCGGTAATTTCTGAATGCCCTCCGTGGAGAAATCTGCGGAGGGTATTTCGTTTCTGCACTTTTGTAGTTTCCTAAAATGTAGGTCAGTTTTTTGGGATAAATTTACGCACAACCTTTGCATTCATGTGCGTAAGATTGTGCGTAAACTCTGTAATTTGCTGATTTTCAGCATTTCTTGCGGTGAGGGGGGGATTCGAACCCCCGGAACGGAAACCCGTTCGTCAGTTTAGCAAACTGGTGGTTTCAGCCACTCACCCACCTCACCAAAAAACCCGCTTGGATTGACCTTGCGGGTTGGTGTCGGGATACTCCGACTCGAACGGAGGACCCTCTGGTCCCAAACCAGATGCGCTAGCCAACTGCGCCACATCCCGATTAATGAGTGAAACTCAAACTTGCTTCCTTTCAAAAGCGAATGCAAATGTATGGCCTTTTTTTCAATTATCAAAATTTATAAAGAAAAAAAGGTATTTTTGTGTAAAGAAAAGTTTGTGTATGGCAAAGAAAAACGAGGAATTGGAAAGGATAGAGAGGCAGGGACGGATGAAAGTTGTGAAACTTATATTCGGATTGTTATGCGCCGTAATCATTGTTCTCTATGGATTGGGGAACAATGTTTACAAAAGCGGATCCGAGCATGATGGTTCAGCAGACCGTGCAATTACGGGAGAGGGGGCGCCCGATGTGCAGTCTGATGTCCGCATTACTGATGCAAAGGCAGATGAAAGTGCCGATAGCAGGCAGCCTTACCCTGCGGTTGAGCCCCCGATGTATCTGAGGGCGGACAGAGGGGCTGCGCTTGAGTGGTTGAGCGAACATTATTGGGACAATTGGCTCGAAACCATTGATGGTGGGAGCAATGCGGCCGGCAAGACGAAGGATGGTGATACGGCAGGCCAGACATTGGAACAGAAATCAGGGCAGTTGACAGATGCTTTTGCAGGATATGTGAATGTACTATCGCAGGTGGAATATGAAAAGGCTTGCAAGGGCCTTGGGAAACTGTTCGGACAATTGGAGGAGAAGGGCAGCAGGAAGGCTTTGCTTGGAGTGATGAAAGCGGCCGAAGAAGTGCTGTATGATCCTAATTCGCCTATGCTCGACGAGGAGCTGTATATTCCTGTGCTTGAGGGGCTTCTGGCTTCAAAGCTGCTTTCCAGCGATGACAAGCTGGCTTACAGGGCCAATTACGGGATTGTGAAAACAAATAGGAAAGGCACCAGGGCCAAGGACTTTGAATATATATATATGACTGGCGATGGTAATGGAAAGAAACTTTCATCGCTGTATCGGACCAAGGCGGAATATCTCATTGTGTATTTCAACAACCCGGGATGCACCAGCTGCAAGGAGATAAAACAGAGGCTTTCACAGGAGATGTTCTTCAGGCAGATGATTGCTGACAAGGAACTTATGGTTCTTTCCGTTTATCCCGATGAGGACCTGCAGCAATGGGAGGAGGATTTCAAGGACTTCCCGAATGAATGGATATATGCAGCCGATCCTTCGGGGAACATAAAGGATGACAACCGTTGGGGCATACGTGCCATTCCAAGCCTTTATCTTCTTGACAGGGACAAGACAGTATTGCTCAAGGACACAAGCATTGAGACAATCATGGCCCTGCTGCAGCAATCTTTGCAATAAACTCAAACTATTTCAGTTCACAATAGATAGGTCTGTGGTCGGATGATAGTGTTGAGTTGAGCACTCCGTTGGCTGCAGGTCTGAGTTCGCCTGTTCCGTTACGTTTCCAGAAAGCAATGTAATCTATGGTGCGGTCCGGTTTGTCGGATGGGAACGTATATTTGGCAATATCGGAAATGAAGGTGAAATGCTTGCGCATCATTGAAATGAACCTGGAATCCGGTTCATCATTCCAGTCACCGGCAATGAATATCGGCTTGCCTTTCTTTTCCAGCTTGTGGAATGCGGAGCTGATTATGTCAACGGATGCCAGACGGTCCTCCTCAGTAAGCGACAGATGTGTGCTGCAGAAGAAATAGTCCTTGAATTCGGCTATCAGCAGAGTTCTTTGCTCTTCACGTCCCGGAAGAGCGATTCTTTGAATTGACATGGGTTTCTGGCGGCAGAGCATTCCAATGCCATATTTTCCTCCGTCATATTCTATTGCGGCTGAGAACAGAGGAATCATTCCGGTTACGCTGGCGAGTTCCCCAAGCATATATTTACCGGAAGCCCTGTTGGTCACACTGTCAACCTCCTGAATGGCAACAATGTCCGGGGCAAGGTCTGAAATAATGGCGGCAGGGCGCTTCATATCGGTAACCAGATCCATACCCTTGCCGTTCCTTACATTGAAGCTCATGAGCTTGAGTCCTGATCTCCCACTGCGATAGATTTCCGTTTCCTCCTTGAGTTCCTTGAGCAGCATGTTTTCCATTACAGCATAGCCCTGTACCTTGGGATGAACGCCGTCTGCGGAGTATTTTTCCGGCAGGCCGTTTTCATTGGCCTTGTCATTGTCAACCATTGCGGAGTAGAAATCAACGTATGATATTCCCGCCTTGGCAACGTATTCCTTGAGCAGTCTGTTCAGTTTTGGAATATCCGTGTCAGGGTGCTTTTGCTTGTTCCAATAATACTGATGGGCCGGAAGCACAGAGCATATCACGGGTCTTATCCCTGCCTGCAGGGCAAGTTCGCACATTGACTTTATATTGCCGGCAATATCTTCAAGGGAAATGGGGCCTGTATTGCCTGCAATGTCATTTGTTCCGGCAAGAATCACAACCGTTGAGGCTCCTGATTCAATGACCTCCCTCCTGAAGCGCAGAAGCATCTGGCTGGTTGTTTGTCCGCTGATTCCACGGCATATTATTCCGTTGTCATAGAAGAAGCCGGAACTCTTGCGAATCCAGAAATCACTGATTGAATCACCAATAAGTACTATCTTCGGAAAGTTGCGGTTTTTCAATACTTGTGTGGCGTCTGCAAAACGGCCGGTACCAGCCCAGTCCTGATTGTTCGTCTGGGCGTATGACGGCATGCACATCATGGCAGCAAGGCCAAGTGCAATGAAGAATCTGCGTAATTTCATATATTGGTTCAAGTATGAGCCTATCTGTTTGAATTCCTCTTGTTCTCCAGGTACATTTCAAGAGCCTTGGAAACGGAAGGACATTCAGGGGTAGGGGCGTTTATATATGTTGCAAGTTTTGCAGCCTTTGCCTCCTTTGCGGTATTCGGACCGAATGTAATTATCTTTATGTCTTTCTGCTCGAATTCAGGATAACTCTCAAAGAGTGATTTAATGTCAGCCGGACTGTAGAACACAAGCAGTTCATATTTGTGCAGGTCTATCTGGCTGAGGTCTGAATATATGGTTTTCAGGAATACCGCCGTGCTGTGTTTGAGCTTTGATTTGAGGAAAAGCCTGTGCAGGCTTGTCTTTGAAGAATCAGCAAGTGCCAGAAGGAAATTCTCGTCCTTGTGTTTTGTGCCTATTGCCGTTACAATTGACTGTATTGTACCGTCTCCAAAGAAGATTTTCCTTTTTCTGTAAACAATGTGTTTCTGAAGATAAAGGGCAATGGCTTCCGTTGAGCAGAAGTATTTCATTGTTTCAGGAACCTCTATCCTCATCTGTTCGCAAAGATCAAAGAAGGAGTCTATTGTACTTTTTGCGGTGAACACTATGGCTGTGAAATCAAGAATATTTATTTTCTGCGCCCTGAATTCCCTTACTGAAACAGGCTCCACCTTGAAGAACCGGTTGAAATCAATATTAACATTGTATTTGTTTATGATTTCTGTATAGGGAGAAGTCAGAGGTTGTGGCTGTGAAATGAGTATATTCTCAACAATATTCATTGTTCTTGAACGTAATTATCTGATTGTTAGTATTCCAGTGCAAGTACAATAGCTGCTGCAGGTAGAATTTCCAAAGCGCAAAGATACAAAATCCAAAAGTTAATTGAAAATCCCCTGGACCTTAAAAGAGAATAACTCTTCTGAACGAACATCAGGAAGGCAATGGCGGAGGCAGCAATGCAGTAATATCCGCATCCGGGCAATGGCATATCATCCACCAGATAAAGGACTGCAACAGCCGGAAGCAGAAGAATTGCAAGGAAGATGATGTAAGAAAGATATATTCTGTTTATCAGGGAGAATACATTGGTATCGTTCACCCAGTCCATTATTCTGAAAGCCGCAGATTTTGAGAAATAAAGCAGCAGCATTCCTGCAAATATGGCCGCACATGTCACAGAATGGGGAAGAGACAGTTCTTTTCCGACAATCCGTTCATACAGAGCCGTGGCAGCCATTGAGCTTAGCAGAGCAAACAATACACCCGACAGATTCCTTGCTCTGGACATGCTGCAGTTATTCTCTATCCTTTCCAGGGAATTGCCGTGCCAGATGGAGGAAAGTATGTTACCTATGGCTGTGTACATTCTGGAGAACAGAGCCAGAGTGAACAATAGTGCCACAATGCATATTGCAAGAAGAGCGTATGCATCCCATTTCTCCATATCCTAGCCTTTGCGTTTGAAAGTGTATCCCAAAGATGAAAGTATCTGGCAGACTTTTTCACGGAAATCTCCCTGAACGATTATCTCCCCGTCCTTTGCACTGCCGCCCACTCCGCATTTTGTCTTGAGAACCTTTGCCAATGCAGCCAGATCATCCTCCTTTCCAACGAAACCTTCTATCAGGGTCACCTGCTTGCCTCCTCTATTCCTTCTGTCAAGGGAAACATACAGCTTCTGTTTTGCAGGCGGGAGAGTTTCCGCCTCATCCTCCTGGTCCACAGTGTATTTGAAATCTGCGTTGGTTGAATAAACCACGCCAAGTCTGTCTTTCCAATCGTTTCCTGCCATAATGAGTACGTTCAGATTGCAAAATTAGTAAACAAAATATTACCTTTGTGAGTTATGGAAAAAAAGAAATTCAAAAGACTGAACAATATTGCCGCCTGCGTGGTTCTGGCAGTGGCATCGTTCACATATCTTTCCACAATCGAACCGACCGTAAGCTTCTGGGATTGTGGAGAGTTCATTGCATCTTCATATAAACTGGAAGTGGGGCACCCGCCTGGAAATCCTGTGTTCCAGCTGATTGCAAGATTCTTTACAATGTTCGGAGACAATATGCACGCTGCAATGCTTATCAACGCAATGAGCGCGCTTTGCAGCGCCTTCACGATATTCTTCCTGTATCTTACAATCGCCCATCTGGGAAGAAGACTGCTTGAGAGGCAGAGCGGTGCAAGATGGTTCGAATCTGACGGACAGATTCCGCTTTCAGGCGCTGTTGCAGTGACAGGAGCCGCTGTTGTGGGTTCCCTGGCATATTGCTGGTCCGACACTTTCTGGTTCTCAGCCGTTGAGGCCGAGGTTTACGCAATGTCCTCACTGTTCACTGCGGTGGTGTTCTGGGCTATGCTCAAATGGGAGGACTGTGCGGAGCAGAAATATGCGAACAGATGGCTCGTTCTCATAGCATTTCTTATGGGACTTTCAATAGGCGTGCATCTGCTCAACCTGCTTGCAATACCTGCACTGGTATTCATCTGGTATTTCAGGAAGAAGGAGAGTGTAAGCACCTGGAGCTGTGTGAAGATGTTCGTTATCTCCGCAATCATTCTGGCTGCCATACTGTTCGGAATAATGCCGTTTGTACCTAAACTTGCAGCATACGTGGATCTGTTCAGCGTGAACACCCTGGGTTTGTCTTACAATGTTGGTGCAAGCATTTTCCTGCTTGCTCTTCTGGCGGCAGTGTTCTGGTATGTCTTCCATACCTACAGGAAGGGCCAGGTGGCAAGGAATACAATAGCACTCTGCCTTGGTGTTCTGCTCATCGGATATTCAACAATGGTTGTGGTTGTAATAAGAGCTTCCGCGAACACTCCTACAAACGAGAACCATCCGGACAATCCTTTCACACTTCTGAGATATATAGGCAGGGAACAGTACGGGAAAACTCCTCTGCTCTATGGTCAGACATTCGCCTCACCTTGGGTTGATACCAAGGAAAGCACATACTGGAACGTATATGACGGAAAGTATATGGAAGTTCCGGCACCTGTTGAGCCTGTATATACTCCGGAGTCAAAGATGCTCTTCCCTCGAATGTTCAATTCAGGCTCAGGTGACCAGTACGTTTCCTTCTACCAGATGTACACTCAGGGCAAGGGCACAAGACTGGCCGATGCAAAGCATCCTAAACCAACAATGGGAGCGAATATCAAGTACTTCCTTGATTATCAGCTCGACTTCATGTATATGAGGTATTTCATGTGGAACTTTGCCGGCAGGCAGAACGATTTGCAGGCCACCATTCCTGGAGACCCTCTCAAAGGCAATTGGGAATGCGGCATAGGCTTCCTTGACAGAGCGCGTCTTGGAGACCAGAGCGTTGGACCTGATTATCTAGTGAACAACAAGGCCAAAAACCATTTCTACATGCTTCCTCTGCTGCTTGGTCTGCTTGGCTTCTTCTTCCAGCTCAAGCACGATGGCAGGAACTGGGTCATAACAATGCTTCTTTTCGTGCTTACCGGAATAGCCATTGTGCTTTACCTTAACCAGACGCCGTTCCAACCAAGGGAGAGGGACTATGCGTATGCAGGCTCGTTCTATGCTTTCACTATATGGATTGGACTGGCGGTGCTCTGGCTCATGCAGCTTCTTGACAAGGCTCTCAATGGCAGCAACAGAACGGTTTCGGCAGCTCTGGCTTCAGTTCTCTGTCTTCTTGTTCCACTGCAGATGGTGAGTCAGACCTGGGATGACCACGACAGGAGCGGACGTTACTTTGTTAGGGATCTGGCCTGGAACTACCTCAACAGCTGTGATGAGAATGCAATGGTTGTAACCCACGGCGACAACGATACCTTCCCGCTGTGGTACAGCCAGGAGGTTGAGAACACCAGAACCGATATTAGGGTGCTGAACACTTCCCTGCTCGGAACGGACTGGTACATCAATCAGATGCGTTTCAAACAGTATGAGAGTGATCCTATACCATTCTCCCTTGACAGGAAACAGTACTTCTATGGAGTCAATGACATAGTTTACATAATAGACAGATTTGACAAGCCTGTTCTGCTCAAGGACATAATGCGCATATTCAAGAGCCCTGAGGCGGCTGTAAGGCTTGAGGACGGCAATACATACAACTATATTGCAGCCCACGAATTCCTCCTGCCTGTAAACAAGGAGAACGTGAGGAAATATCATATTGTGCCCGAGCAGTACATGGATCAGGTTCCTGACACAATAAAGCTGAGCATCTCCCCCGGAAAGAGATATCTTGACAAGGCCGAGCTCATGATGCTTGACCTGCTCTCCAATTACAATTGGGACAGGCCTCTGTACCTGCTGCAGAAAGACGGTGACCTCAATATGGGAATCAAGGACTACCTCATGTACAATGGCATGGCCTACAAGTTCGTTCCTATACGCCATAAACAGGAGGATCAGGACGCTTTCATGGATGAGGATGCAATGTACGACCTTGTAATGAACAAGTACAGGTTTGACAATTTCACCGACACCAATCTGAATTATGATTATCAGCACGTGCTGTCATTCAACACGCTTATAAGTTACAGGGCTCTTCACGCAAGAATAGCCGAAGGTCTCTACAATGCCGGCAAGACGGACAAGGCAATGGCGGTGCTTGACAAGATGGTGGAGCGTTTCCCTGCAGAGTCCCTTCCATTGAACAACTGTGCTATTAGCAATGTGAATGACAAGGCTGTACTTGACGCAATCTGCCTGTACCTGAACATGAACGCCAATGAAAAGGCCGGTAAACTTGCCGACGGGTTCATCAAGGAGACACTCCTTGGCATAGACCTGTTCTCTCAGATGGCGCGCGGCGATTTCATTTCAGCGGACGGTATTCAGCAGTGCTTTGTATATCTTACATATCTCCAGAATGCATTCGAGCAATACGGAGATGAAAGCAAGGCACAGGAGATTTCTGATACTATTGAACGTTATCTTGCTCCTCTGAAGGAGTATTATGAGGAATAGCTGAATTTTCCTTGCGGAAGTTCTCAATTATGCCGGCAAGCCTTGAACCTACGGCGGAAGCCAGTGATTCGGGGCTTGCTTCCATTATGCGCTTGAAGCTTCCGAAGGCCTTGAGCAGTTTCTGCTGTGAAGCGGGGCCTATGCCCTTGATTGAGCTGAGGGCGCTTGAGGTCTGCCCTTTGCTCCTTCTGTTACGGTGATGGGTTATTCCAAAGCGATGGGCCTCATCCCTGAGCTGCATTATCAGTTTGAGGGAAAGGGAGTTCTTGCTCATTATAAGGCTGTTGCTTTCTCCCGGAATAATCAGTTCCTCAAGCCTTTCGGCAATGCCTATCAGCTTTATTCGTCCGCCCAGACCAAGGTCGTTCAATGCATTCATGGCAAAATGGACCTGGCCTTTTCCGCCATCTATCACAATGAGCTGCGGCAGGGGCTGGTCCTCGTCAAGAAGTCTGCGGTAACGCCTGGTTACAACCTCATACATTGATGCAAAGTCGTTTGCCCCGGTTACTGTTTTAATAAGGAAATGCCTGTAGTCCTTCTTTGAAGGCATTCCGTTCTTGAACACCACGCAGGCCGCCACGGGGTTCGTGCCCTGTATGTTGGAGTTGTCGAAACACTCGATATGCATTGGCAACTGGCTCATTCCAAGGTCCGCCTGAAGTTTCTCCACAGCAGGGGAGATGCTTCTGACCTTCTCTTCAATAACATCGGTTTCCTGCTTGAGCCTTACGAATCTGAAAGCGTTCGCATTCTTAGTGCAGAGTTCCAGCAGGGCCAGCTTGTCTCCCTTTACGGGAACGTGTATGCGGCTTCCTTCCAGCACCATCGCAGGTGGAAAAGGAACAAGAATCTCCTGTGCGGCAATGCGGCGGAAGTCATCTGCGGATCCGGGTGAATTCTCCTGCGTGGAACTTTCCGCAAGGATGCTGTATATGCCTGAAATGAAGCGTGCAAGAACCTCCTCCTTCTCCTCTTCTATGTTAAGTTTCATTTCAAGGTCAAGGGCCTGGATTATGCAGCCATTGCTCACCCTGAAATAGTTGCCAAAGGCCTTGAAGTCCTGGATTGCAATTGAAAAGACATCAACGTTGCTGATAGATGGATGTACTATGATGGAACGGTTGCAGTGCGTGCTGAGCAGCTGGAGTTTCTCCTTGTAGCTTTGTGCAAGCTCGAATTCCATCCTGCCGGCGGCCTCCATCATCTTTTCCTTGTAATCCCTCTCGAGAGCGGAGCTGTCGCCTTTGAGAACCGACATTATGTTGTTTATCCATCCGTCATACTCCTCCTTGCTCACTCCGCCCGTACAAGGAGCCTTGCATTTGCCAATATGATATTTAAGGCAGACCTTGTATCTGCCTTTTTCAATCTCCGGACCGCTGAGCTTCATTGAGCAGGTTCTCAGAGGGTACAGAGAATATATGAGGTCAATGAGGTGCCTTGCGTAAGTGACCGAGCTGTACGGACCGAAATATCTGGAGCCATCTTTTATGAAATGCCTGGTGAGGAACACTCTTGGGAACGCCTCGTTTTTCACGCAGAGCCAGGGGTAGGTCTTGCTGTCCTTGAGCAGGATGTTGTATCTTGGCTGGTATTGCTTTATGAGATTGTTTTCAAGCAGAAGTGCGTCGCTTTCAGAAGATACCACAGTATGCCGCAAGTCTGCAATTTTTGAGACAAGAATGCGTGTTTTGGTGTTAAGTTTTTGTGGATCAACGAAATATTGTGACACCCTTTTGAACAGGTCCTTGGCCTTGCCAACATATATGACATTGCCCTCGGAGTCCAGATATCTGTAAACTCCGGGCTGGTGAGGAAGTAGGGCTATTTTATCCTTGATTTCCATATTTTGTTTATATTTGCATTCTTGACCAAAATATGTGTTATGGCAACAAAATTAATCAATAATTCCCAAATCAAGACTGCCATCCACGGAAAAGGCATTTTTGGGGATATTGCGGCAAGGGCTTTGATGTCCATCCTCGGACTGAACAGGATAAACAGAATTTATGCTCCCATAGGTGACTACATGGGCGTTGATTTTGCGGACAAGCTGCTTGAGAGGCTCAACATAACAGTTGATTTCAACGAGAGCGAACTGGCCGGCATTCCAACCGACAAGCCTTTCATAATAACATCCAACCATCCTTTCGGAGCGGTTGACGGTGTTATCATGCTCAGCCTGATAGGCAAGGTAAGGCCTGATATCAAGATTCTCACGAACTTCATTCTTTCATATATACCTAACCTCACCGACAACTTCCTGCCGGTGAACCCCTTCTCCAACAGCAGCGTTTACAGCAGCATAAAGGGCATACAGATGGCGGTGCAGCATCTGAAGGAAGGCGGTTGCCTGGGCCTTTTCCCTGCAGGCGAGGTTTCATCAAACAAGAACGACGAGCACGTTGTGAAGGACCCTCTGTGGCAGCCTTCAATCATAAAGCTCATAAAGAGGAGCGGAGTCCCTGTTGTACCTATCTACTTCGATGGCCAGAACTCCAGCCTCTTCCATATCCTTGGCAAGGTGCATCCTATGCTTCGCACCATAAGGCTTCCTCACGAGCTTTCCAATAAGAAGAACAAGACCATTTCCGTAAGGTTCGGCACGCCTATCCCTATCACCGAGATTTCCGAGTGCCCTAATCTGGAATCATTGGGCAATTATCTCAGAAACAGAACATACGCTCTTGAGGCCAATATAGACAGGAACTCCGACAAGCAGCAGCACGTGACATACACAACCAAGGTTGCCGAATCCGCAGGTCTTGAAGCGATTGAGGCGGAACTCAAGTCAATCGAGCACTGCAAGCTTTTCAAGGTTTACAATTATTCCGGATATCTTGTTGATTATTCCGATATTCCTGTTCTTATGCGAGAGATTGCCATAAGGCGCGAGATTGCCTTCAGGGCTGTTGGCGAGGGAACGGGAACGCCTATGGATACAGACAAGTACGATACCTACTACAAGCATCTTTTCCTCTGGGATGAGGAGAAACATACCATCATAGGGGCCTACCGTCTGGGATTCGGCCGCGAGATCATACAGAAATACGGTCTTGCAGGCCTGTATTCGGATTCCCTTTTCCGTTACAAGAGAGATTTCATTACACAGCTGGTAAGAGCAATCGAGCTCGGACGTTCATTCGTATCGGTTGAGTACCAGAAGGATGCGCTTGCGCTGATGCTGCTTCTCAAGGGGCTTCTGCTAACCGTTATCAAATATCCTGAAATCAAGTATCTTGTAGGACCTGTGAGCATCAGTTCCTGGTATCCGAAATTCTACAGGAGCATAATGATATATTATCTGCGCAAGATGCATTCAGCCGAACAGTTTGCAAGCAGTATGGATCCCAAGACACCTTTCGTTCCTGATTATCTGAGGGTGAATCCGGAGCATCTGCTTGTTACAAAGAGTTCTTCACTTGAGAAATTCGACCGTTTCCTGTCACGTTCAAGCAATGGCAAGTACCGCTTGCCAACCCTGCTCAAGAAATATCTCAAGATAAACTGCCGCATCATAGAATACAATGTGGATCCTGATTTCAACTACTGCGTTGACGGTCTCATATTGCTTGATACTAACGATCTGCCTAAATCAGAGATAGACACCCTCCTCAAGGATTATCCCAACAAGGAAGCCATTTACAAGCGTTTTGACATTTCCGTGAATGAAATGGAGCAGTTCTCCTGAAATAAGAATTGATGTCGTTGTTTGAATTCAAGAAAAGAGAACGTTTGAGCTCCAGGAAGGAGATAGTAGCCTTGCTGGAGAATGGAAGACATATCTTCCACTATCCTTTCAAGGCCGTTGTAAGGGAATTTCCGGCCTCGGCCGAATCCTGCAACGCCATAGTTGTCTCAGTTCCCAAGAAGATATTCAAACATGCGGTTGACAGGAACCTTGTGAAGCGCAGGGCACGCGAATCATACCGTTTGAACAGGAACATGCTTGAAGGAGAAATGTCCTATCACATTCTTTTTGTGTATGTTGCCAGAACAATGCTGGATTATCAGACAATCTGCAACGGAGTCTGCGCCATAATGAAACAATTGAAGCAGCAATGAGAATGATGGATGTACTGAAAAGAATAGCGGCTTTCCCGTTCCTGCTGCTTGTGCGCTTCTATCAGCTGTGCATTTCTCCTTTGAAACCGCCTGCCTGCCGTTTCACGCCCACCTGTTCACAATATGCCGTGATTGCATTGAAGAAATATGGTCCTTTCAAAGGAGGGTACCTTGCAGTAAGAAGAATTCTACGTTGCCATCCATGGGGTGGGAGCGGTTATGATCCTGTGCCATGAAGAGACTGATTGTGATAATGATTCTGCTTGCCTGCTGCCTGAGCGGCCGCGCACAGTTCTTCAGCTCGGGAGACGATCCTGCCAGGCTGAAGTGGAATGTCATAACCACTCCCAATTACAGGGTTATTTATCCACTGGAGATAGATTCTCTTGCCCGGCAGTACAGTTGGCTGCTTGAGAGCCGCAGGTCACAGGTTATGGATGGTCTTGACATTGATCCCGAACCTATTGAGGTGGTTCTTCATCCTTACAATCTCAACAGCAACGGAATTGTGAGCTGGGCGCCGAAACGTATGGAACTTTATACCACTCCTCAGGCTAGTGCCGGGCTTTCCATGCCGTGGGATTTGCAGCTGGTACTTCACGAGAGCGCCCACGTGGGGCAGATGGAACATTTCACAGGAAAGAATCTGAGGACTTTCTATGTGTTCTTCGGGCAGATGGCTGCAGGTTTTGCTGCCGGAGCCTATGCCGGTCAGTATTTCCTTGAGGGTGACGCCGTTTATCGTGAAACCCTCCTTTCACCATCCGGCAGGGGCAGAAACGCTGAATTCCTGGAACATTACAGGGCTTCCTATCTGAGCGGGGAAACGAGGAACAGGATGCAGTGGAGATTCGGCTCATTCAGAAAATACTCCCCAAGCATATACGAATACGGTTATCTGCATTCGGCTTTCTCCCATACGGTTACAGGCAATAAAAAGTTGTCAGGAAAGATGCTGCGGTATATGTCCAGGCATTTCTATAATCCGTATGCGGATATGGCAGCGTACAGAGAGTATATCAATCAGCCGAATTACGACATCTATTTCAACAATGCAATGAACTGGTTCGGCAACAGGTGGAGGGAGGATTACAATTCAAGGGAGTTCACCGAAGTCAATACTCTGCCGCACCAGCGCAGCAGTTTCTATCAGAGCTATTCTTCTCCGGTGATTGTTTCGCAGGATTCAGTTTTCTATATAAAGGCGGGGTATGCGCAGCCTACCTCTCTTGTTCTTGTAAGTGATGCTGCGGAGTTCATAAAGGAACATAAGGGGATTGAAAAGCACATACGCGCCTTCTCTTCAACAACCAGTGAGATAAAGGGCAATGGAAAGTTCATTGTATGGTCCGAGATAAGTCCTTCGGCCCGTTGGGTCCACAAGACGAACTCCAATATTTACATGATGGATATCAAGACCAGGGAATGCAGTCAGATAACATTTGCAGACAGGATTTTCAATCCTATGCCGAACGACAGCGGGACAATGATTTCCGCCATCAGATACGATATTCAGGGCAGGACTGACCTTGAAATCATAAGCACGGATACATACGAGGAAATACTTGAGATATGTCCTCCGTCAAAGAATGTGCAGCTTATGGAGAGCATCTGGTGCAACCATTACATATATGCCCTTGGTACGGACATCAAGGGAAAGGCGCTGTACAGGGTGAACGCAGACAGCCTTCTGGCAACAGGACATCTGCATGAATATGACGAGGAGGTCTGGGACAGAGTGTCCGGTTACACATACGCCAGCGTTTCCTCTCTTTCCCACAGCAACGGAGCAATATACTTCGAATCCGATTACGATGGTGTGAGCAATATATACTGCATTCGCACGCCCGATCTGCTGCGGCTGGCTCCTGACAGTGAGACTTCCATAATGAAGTTCGCGCACAGAGTCACCAATTCCCGCTTCGGAGCCCATCATCCCGTGTCTGCTCCGGATGGCAGGGTCTATTACTCCAATCTCACTTCAGACGGCTACGAACCTGTATATACGGAGGTGAATGTTGCCGCAATGCCTGCAAAGGACAGCACCATTTTTGTCTCAAAAGTCTGGGATGCTGCCAGCAAGGCCGCAATTGAAAGGTATGAAGCCGATTATGAAAAACCATCGCAGGTGGAATATGAAACAAGGAGATACCGCAAGTTCGCCCATCTGTTCCATATTCATTCCTGGGCTCCTCTGTATTTCAACCCCGACAGGATAATGAACAGTTCCGGTCAGTCAAATCAGGACAAGGCTTCTCTGGGAGCAACCATTCTTTCTCAGAACAAGCTGGGGACTCTGGTTTCCCTGCTGGGCTATTCTTACAAGCCTGGTTTCCATGGAGGTCATTTCATGATGGAATATACAGGTCTGTATCCCGTATTCAAGCTTGAGGCGGATTATAACAGCGACAGAAGATATGAATACAGCCTGAAGCCTTCACAGAAAAAGGAAGGCGGCTATGATGTTGTTGTGGGGAATGCCCGCGGACATCTGTTCGAGTTCAAGGCTACCGTTTATATTCCTTTCAATTTCAGCAAGGGAGGCTGGAATGCCGGATTCATACCGCAGCTGTCATATTCGTACAAGAACGACAAATACTACGATCTTGACAATACAAAGTTCCTGGACCACGAGATGCTTGCCGGATTCACGGTTTATCAGACCAGGAAGATACCTAAGAGCGCCATATATCCAAAGTGGGGAGGCGGGTTCAAGCTTTTCACAAAATTCTCGCCAATGCACTCGATGTTCTTTGCATCGCAGCTGTCGGTTTCGGCCTATTCATATTTCCCGGGCGCAGGCTACGTTGATGGAATAAGGTTCAGTGCGGATTACCAGAAGCAGTTCGTTGACGGCAAGCTGTTCTATCTGGGCAATACGGTTGCAATGCCAAGAGGATATCCGGCCATGCACGGTGAACATTATTTCAAGGCATCGCTTGACTGGCAGATTCCTTTCCATCTGGGGGATTTCAATATATGGTGGCTGTTGTATGCAAGGCGCGCACGGCTCGTGCCTTTCGTTGATGTGGCCGGAATATCTGCATACTACACCAATGACACCAAGGCTTTCAAGGCTTTTGGAAAGCAATGGACCAATATAAGCTCACTTGGCGCAGAGCTGTATCTCGATGGATATTATTTGAGCGTAGGTTATCCTGCCAGCATTGGAATGAGATATTCCAGAAGGCTTTTCAAAGGCGGCAGCAATATGTTTGAACTCTTATTCAATATTTCACTGGAATGAAAAACTCAACGTTGAACTGGTTTGACTGGTTCCTGATAATCGGTATTATAGTCACTTCGCTCATAAGCAATGTGAACGGAATTGATGTGCTCGGCACTGCGGCGGGAATTTCCGGCGTTGTGTGCGTTGTGCTTGTGGCAAAAAGAAGCATCTGGAACTATCCATTTGGAATATTGAACGTGCTTCTGTACGGCTATATTTCCTATAAGGCTAAAGTTTATGGTGATTCAGTGCTCAATCTCCTGTACTATTTCCCTATGAACATCATAGGATGGGTCATGTGGCAGCGCAGACGCGAACGTAACGTAGAGTCAAATGAAGCCAACTCAAAGGTAGCCGCACGTTTCATGACACATTGGGGAAGAATAGTAATGTTCTCGGCAAGCATCTTTGCAACATTGCTGTGCGGATATCTGCTCAGCCGTTTCACAGCCGACCCTCAGCCATACAAGGATTCATTCACCACGGTGTTCTCAATAGTTGCCATGTTCCTCATGGTAAAGGCTTTCATGGAGCAGTGGATTCTCTGGGTGCTGGTTGATTTCGTGAGCGTGATAATGTGGGCGTGGCTATGGTACAACGGGCAGGAGCATGCCGGTGTGGTGTTCCTTATGTGGGTGTTCTATTTTGCCAATGCGGTGAACGGCCTGGTGGTCTGGACAAGAAACGCCATTCAGGCCACAGAGAATTCATAAGCAAGCGGTGTGCGGGTTTTGCCTCTGCTATTGCCCCACAAGGACTTTGCCTATGTTGCGGGTGGCGGAGTCAAAGTTGATGCCTATGCGGATGATTTGCTGGTCTTCGATTTCGAAGAGGAGGGTGTAGTTCTTGTCGCTTATTTGGGCCAGAGCTTCTTCGGCGGTGCCGTCCAGCTTGAACTCAAGCACGTAGCAGAACTTCGGGGTCTTGACCACCATATCAATGCGGCCCTCGCTGGTGCGATATTCGGCCTGGGTGTAGAAGCCCATCAGCTTGAAAAGCAGCCACACCACATTGCGGTAATGAGTTTCCATATCTCGGATTATCTCGTATGGAGTGTCGGCGAAGAGCGAACGCAGACGCTTTATGAACTGCTCCGTATTGCCGGACCTCACATCCTCCACGAAGTTGTTTATCAGGAACGGGGAACGATTCTCTTTCCGATGGATGTAGTTGGGCATCAGATATTTGGTAAAGCCCTCTTCAACTTCGGTATTGGGGAATCCCAGAGTGTATGTGCCGAATTCGGGGTCATAGCCCTTGATGGTGAGGTATCCGCTCTGATAGATTACGGGAATGGGGTTGTTAGAAGTCGAATCAATGCTGTTCAGCTCATCGGCATCGGCCTTCACGCGCGACATCTCCTCAAGGTCATAATCGCGCTCCTGAAGGAGTTGCACAAGATAGGTCGGTGTGCCGGTCTCGAACCAGTAACTCTTGAACTCCTTTTGCTTCAGACAATTCAACAGGCTGAACGGGTTATAGACACCTTCCCCCTTTTGATGGAAATGGTAGCCGTCATACTGTTCCCTGAGTTTCGCCACGGCTTCCTCTTTCGAAATATCGTTGTTCGAAGCAAGCCTTTCAATATGCCCATCGAAGTTCGAGAGCATTTCCTGTTCGGTAATTCCGCAGATGTCGTGGTACTCCAAAGATATTGAGATGTCCTCAAGGTTGTTGAGGTCGCTGAACACGCTCACCTTGCTGAACTTGGTCACTCCCGTTAGGAGTGCGAACCTGATATAGCCGTCCATTGACTTGAGAGCTCCGTAAAAGCCCTTGAGAGTGGCACCGTAGGCATCCTGAAGTTTCGGGTTGCCGATGGCCTGGAGCATAGGCTTGTCGTACTCATCCACCAGAATCACCACCTTGCGGCCGGTCTGCTCGCAGGCGCGGCGGATTATGCCCTGAAATCTGCGTCCCAGTCCTTTCTCTGCTGGATTTCTGCCGTATATAGACTCCTGCCCGACTACAAATTCCTCAAGGACATCATTCAGAGCTTTTTTGCAGTCATATTTCTGCGTGTTCAAATCCAGATGCAGCACCGGATGTTCCGGCCACTCCTTCTCCAGTTTCTCTATCG
>NZ_JBAELF010000073.1:0-19375 GCF_056211015.1 Candidatus Egerieousia sp. | reverse complement strand
TAAAATTGCTAAGATGTCAACCTCGCACTTGCAGCCTTGTGAGTGCTCTCTCTTTTTGTGCCATTGGCTCAAAATGTATTAAAAACAAGTCAAATAACGCCGGAATAACCAGAAACGGCACAATTAATTTTCGTATGAAATCTTTTATCTTTCCGACCCAATCCAATGGTTGACTGCTGGAACGTCTATATATCCAACCATTCTCCAGATGCACATTATACCAAACATCTTTCCCTTTTCTATCACCTGAGTCCTCAACGGCAACAACCTTCAATGAACAATATTCTACTGATTGCTTCTTTTCAGACTGGGATTCATCTTCTCCACGTAGCTGATAATATCCTCTCTTTTTGTTGAAATTGAGAAGAATCCAAGCAAGTTCTTCCTTAGAGACAGCTTTGGTCAGTGCTTTCTTCCGCAAATAATATATAGTCCAATCGTATGGTATTCTCTTTCCTTCGGCAACGAGTTCTGGATGCTGTTCCGCACATTCAGACAGCATTTCAGCATATGATCCACCAAATAGGAATCTTCCGTTATTCCATGCTAATTTAGGCTCTTTCCCAGACAAGAATTTTCCGAACCTATCCAATGAATTATAATAATGCTCCGGCAAAATATTCATGACGCCAAGCACTCTATGCAATCTTTCTCTACGTAACAGGCAGCGTTCATGGAGTCTCCTTGTGCTCCTGAATTTTGTACGTTCAGCTGTCTGGGATATAGAATTTCCCTTATTGAAATCGCCCATAAGCGCTGCGTCCATTGGAATAATCCGGCTTCCAGCAGCTTCAATACCATTTAAAGAAAAGGAATTTTCAGTGTTTTCATCTTTTGTAACAACCGCCCATCCAATACTATTGGTTCCGAGGTCAAGTCCTAAAATTTTTCTCATTCTTATTGCGTCTTCAATTATCATATATGAACTATTATTGCAAAGTTGGCAAAAAAAATGGAAAACAACATTGCATTTCTCTTGAAAAATCAATTACTTTGCAATATAAAAATGAAGCTATTCACAATAAGGATTATTCCGTTGTGAAAACATTCAAGGGGGGCCGCTTTCAGCGGCTCGTCTTTTTTTTAAGATAATCAGCCAATTCTCTATCACTGAAAATATGGGGGTCAGGTGCAAAACGGATTATGCGTAAAACCCTGTGTCCAGGCATCAATAGCCCGATTCCACCTCGTACGCACATAAAGACCACATACATATTATATTATTGTGTCCGCAGTACGGAGGCTAATCGGTAGCGGTGCAGAATGCATCCTGCACATAAACCTGCGAACATAAAAAACACCTGTCCATACAAGTCCGTCAAGAATGCGATGTGATAGCGGACACTTGGACAGGCCTCACCAGAAAGGGCGCACCTGTCCACCAAACCCTTGCAGGAATGCACTCAGGCAAAGTTCACATGGACAGTTTTTTCGAGCAGTGATGCACGGCGTGAACTGTTCGCTAAACCAAAAATCACCGTCCACGTTTATTGGCCTCGAATGATCCTGTGAGGAGGATTGGCGTGGAGGGTGAGGCGATTTTGCCTCACCCTCCACGCTCACCATCGCCAGAGTGTGGTGTAGTGCATTCAGGTGTGGAGGGTGAGTTTCGGCTTAAGCAGTGCCTTGTGCTACGGATTTTGTGGTATGTCTGTACCCAGGGTTTAACCCCTGAGCCGTTCATTGCAGCATCATCTGGGTGAAAAACCGAGCATCTTACACCCATAATACTTATTGCAGCACCATCGGGGTGTAAAAGCGCCTGTTTTGCACCCGGAACACTCTTTGCGAAGCTTTCGGGGTGCAAATAGGCCAGTTCTGCACCCGGAAAGGTCATTGCGGCACCATCGGGGTGCAAAAAGCCCGGTTTCGCACCCGGAACGAACACTTACCTGCCGAATTTGCTTTTGGCAAGTTCGGCTATTATTTCGGCGCACTTGTCGGTGCTGAAGACAGAAGAACTCAGGCAGATGTCGTATGACTCGGCCGCGCCCCAGGTCTTGTAGGTATGGAAGTTGTAATACTCCGCCCTGCGCCTGTCGGCCCTGTGCATGTACTCCACAATCTCTTCATCATTCATACTGCGATAGATATCCGTTTTCACGGCCTTGCGCAGCCTTGCAACCCTGTCCTGGTCATTAGCAACTATGAATGCGCTGAAAGTATTCTTCTCCTCCCTGAGCAGATAATCAGTGCATCTTCCAACGAATATGGCAGGCCCGTCGGCAGCAGCTTTCCTTATGACTTCATTCTGGATTGAAGCGAGGGTTTCGTGCGAAAGCATATCGGAAGAAGGATCGTAACCGAAGCCGAAAGAGAAAAGATGGAAGGCGCCGAACAGACCCGCACGCGATTTCCTGACAGGCTGTTCATCCTCATTTTCGAAGAACTCAGGACTGATACCGGATTCGATTGAGGCCTTGATGAGCAGTTCCCTGTCAAAGACAGGGATATTGAAAATTGCAGAAAGTTTTCCCGCTATTTCAAGTCCGCCCGCTCCAAGCTGGCGGCCTATGCAGATGTAAAAAGGTTCTTCCATATTATGCTTTTTTCTGTGTCTTGAATTTGCGTGCATGCTTCACAAGAAGTATGATGGCTATTATGAACGCCATCACATCGGAGATAGGCATGCTCATCCATACTCCGTTCAGGCCGAATATCCTTGGCAGCACAATAAGGCAAGGCACAAGGAAAATCAACTGTCTTGACAAGGAGAGGAATATGCTCTTTCCCGCCATTCCTATGCTCTGGAAAAGGTTTCCTGTAACCATAGGGAAACTTATTATCAGGAAAGCGGAAAAGAATATTCTGGTAGCTGGTGTGGCAATGTCCAGGAGTTGCTGGTCCGAGGTGAATATTCTGAGAAAGAACTGCGGAAATATCTCTGCAACTATGAATCCTGTTCCTGTTACAAGAGTTGCATACTTCAATGTAAGTCTGAGCACCTGATAAACCCTTCCGAATTCCTTGGCTCCGAAATTATACCCTGCAATCGGCTGCATTCCCTGATTCAAGCCCATTACTATCATCACAAAGATGAATCCGATTCTGTTTATTATACCGTACGCTCCAATTGCCAGGTCACCGCCGAACTGCTGCAAGCCCCTGTTTATGAGAATCACAACAAAACACGCTGCGGAATTCATTGCAAACGGTGAAGCGCCGATTGCCAGTATGTTCTTTACTATTCTCCACTCCGGTTTGTAAATACCCCTCTGGTAATGCACCACATTATCCTTGTTACTGAAGAATCTGGATTGCCAGCAGAATCCAAGGAGCTGTGCAAGAACTGTTGCCACTGCGGCACCTTGTATTCCCCATCCGAATACAAAAATGAACAGTGGATCCATTGCAGTGTTGAGCACAATGGTTATGATAGTGGCCGTCATTGATTTCTTAGGGAAGCCTGCAGCCCTGAGAATGGCGTTGGAGCCGAAATACAGGTGGGTTATCACATTGCCAATAAGTATTATGTACATATAGTCCCTGGCGTGAGGAATCGTCTGCTCGCTTGCACCAAAGAAATAAAGGATGGGATCAAGGAACAGCAGGACTCCTACCGTATACACAATTCCCATGAATACGTTCAACGACATACAGGTTCCAAAGACCTTGTTGGCCATGCTGTAATTCTTCTGCCCCAGCAGCAAGGAAAGGACAGAGGAGGAACCCACGCCCACCATTGCTCCAAGAGCGGCGGAGAGGTTCATAAGGGGAAAGGTAAGAGCCAGTCCCGCCAGAGCATTTGTACCAACGCCCTGACCTATGTAAATGCTGTCAACCATATTGTACAACGATGAAGCCACCATTGCAACAATGGAAGGGACAGCATATTTTCTAAGAAGAATGGACACCTTTTCGGTGCCCAGTTCTGTAGGAATGACTGATGCCATAGGCAAGACTAAATTTACCAGTTCAGGATGGAATAAACATCATACTCCTCAGGATTTGCAAGATATTTCCTTGCAGCCTCGTAATCCTTTCTGGTTATGAAGTTCATGATTCTGTAGAAAACCTGCATGACCTGGTCGCTTTTCATGTCCACAAGCCTTGGAGGTATCTTTCCGCTCTCGTCCTGAATATCGGACAGATACAATGGCTTGATGTTCTCATCAACATCGCGGATGACCATACATCCTGTACAACCTTCCTTATAAAGCTTGTAAACGCCCATACCCAGCTGTGAACAATACATAAGGTCGTATGCGCAAGGTGTGACGCATCTTACGGAATATCCTATTTCAACAGGTCTTGATTTGAACTTGATTTTCAATTTTGACATGGCGTCATCGAGCAGGTCATTGAAAAGCTGTGACTTGGAAAGCTTGCCAAGTTCAGGATGTCCGTGCTCGTCGTATGTGAAACTGATGCCATGCTCTTCAAGATCCTTGCCGGAAAGCTTATGGAAGACTCCTTCGGATATCATTATGGCTCCGTAAGGAATGCCCATGATTTTTCTCTTTATTACTGAAGAAACCGCCAGTTTTACAATCTTGTCTATGGTAATCTCCGATTTGTTGAACATTTCAGGAATCACAATCATAGGATAATGTGAGGTAGCACCCAGCCACAACGCAAGATGACCTGCGCTTCTTCCCATAGCGGCAACAACATACCATCCACCTGTGGTACGCGCATCCTCGTAAACTGTGGTTGCAATTCTGCATCCTTCCGCAGCGGCTGAATTGAATCCGAAAGTTGGGAGGTTGTGAGGAAGAGGAAGGTCGTTGTCAATTGTCTTTGGTACGTGAATATTGGCTATAGGGTAATTTTTTGCCTGAAGGAACTTGGCTATTCTGTTTGCCGTAGATGCCGTATCGTCCCCGCCGACTGTAACCAGAAGACCTATGTTGTTGTCCCTGAAGAAATCGAGATTGAAATTATTGTCGAAATCGTCCTGTGAAGGCTTGTAACGGCTCATCATAAGATATGAACCGCCTCTGTTGAAAATTGAATCTGCAAGCTTGAAATCTATCTCACAACATTCAGGCTCCTTTGAGAACAAGCCCTTATAACCGCCATGAAGTCCGAGAACCCTGTATCCATTCTGAATGAAGGTCTTGGCAATGCTTCCAACAACCGTGTTCATTCCAGGTGCCGGACCGCCGCCTGTCAAAATAACTATGGATTGTTTCATTTCTATGTAATAACTAATAATTTTTGCGGCGCAAAGGTAACTCAAATAATTCAAAAAAACTTAAATTTGTATGCTAAAATAGTATTGGAATGAATCAAAAAGAGGCAAAAGATAGAATACAACAGCTTGACAGGGAATTACTTGAGCATAACAGGAACTACTATGCCCTTAATTCCCCAACCATTACGGACTTTGAGTACGACATTCTTATGCAGGAACTGCTGGAACTCCAGAAAAGATATCCTCAGTTCATCTCACCCTCATCCCCTGCCCTTCACCCTGGAAGCGAATACACTCCTTCCACAGCGATGGATTCAGAAAAGGATTCCGAAGCCCAGCAGCGCGGATTCACCCGCAGAGCACACAGGAACCCAATGCTTTCACTTGGCAACACCTATGATTTTGAGGAGATAAAGGCTTTTGACCAAAGAATACGCAGCGCCTCCGACAAGGCATTTTCCTACAACTGCGAATTGAAGTTCGACGGCACCGCAATCTGCCTCACATACATTGACGGAAAGCTTGACAGGGCCCTTACCAGAGGCGATGGCACATACGGTGATGACGTTACAGCCAATGTTAAAGAAATACCATCCATTCCTCAAAACTTGCTTCCTGGAAGCGGATTTCCTCACGAATTCGAGATACGTGGCGAGATATACATGCCGTTTGAAGCATTCGACAGACTCAACCATTTGAAGGAACTGGACGAGGAACCTCTGTTTGCAAACCCAAGGAACGCCGCGGCCGGTTCACTCAAGCTGCAGGAAAGTGCTGATGTTGCCGGCAGAGGTCTTGAATGCACGCTTTATCACCTGATTTCGCCAGAATCGAATTTCTGCACACATTCCCAGGCACTTGAAAACGTTGCCCGCTGGGGACTGCCGGTCTCTGAATATGCAAAGGAATGCTTCACCATTGATGAAGTCATTGAATTCATAAACTACTGGGACGTGAAAAGGAAATCACTTCCTTTCGCAACCGACGGAATAGTTGTGAAGGTAAATGACCTGCAATTGCAGAAGGAACTGGGATTCACGGCCAAATCTCCGAAATGGGCCACGGCCTACAAATTCAAGCCCGAGCAGGCGCTCACCCCTATCCTCTCCATAGATTACCAGGTAGGCAGAACGGGAGCCGTGACACCTGTTGCGAATCTTGAGCCGGTACAGCTTTCAGGCACAATTGTAAAGAGGGCCACGCTGCACAACAGGGATCAGATGCAGCTGCTGGACATACATATAAGCGATTATGTTTATGTGGAGAAAGGCGGGGAAATCATACCTAAGATCACCGCCGTTGAAACGTCCAGAAGGCTTGCAGGAGCGCAGAAAGCTGTATTCCCGGACAAATGCCCGGACTGCGGTACGGAACTGGTTTCCATTCCGGGACAGGCCGGAGTGTTCTGCCCTAACCAGGACGGATGTCCTATGCAGAGAAAGGGCAAGTTCATTCATTTCGTGAGCAGGAAGGCAATGGGAATCAACATTGGTGAAGCCACTATAGAACAACTGTGGAACAAAGGCTACATCAAGGAACTTGAGGATCTTTACAGTCTTACTGAAGAACAATTGCTCACTCTTGACAAGTTCAAGCAGAAATCGGCCAGCAACCTGCTTGCCTCATTGGAGCAGAGCAAGAAAGTACCATACTCACATGTACTGTTTGCTCTCGGAATAAGAAACATAGGCGAACAGACAGCCAAGACACTCGCGCAGAACTTCAAGTCCATTGAAGAGCTTATGTCAGCAAGCTGCGAAGAGCTCATGGCCATTGAAGACATAGGAGGCATTGTTGCGGACTCCATACTTGATTACTTCTCAAAGGAGGCACATTCCCATACCATCGCTGTGCTAAAAGAGAAAGGACTGAAGTTCGCCGAGGATGGGAATGCTGTTCAAAAGCTCTCGGATTCCCTTGAGGGCAAGCAGATTATGATAACCGGTGTCTATTCGGTTTCAAGGGATGAGATGAAAGCCTATATCGAGGCTCACGGAGGCAAGGTGGCCTCAAGTGTAAGCGCAAAGACTGACTGGCTGCTTGCCGGTGACAAGCCTGGGGACTCCAAGGTTAAAAAGGCGCAGAAGCTGAACATTCCCATCATAAGCGAAGAAGAGCTTTACAAACTCACCTCAGACGCTGAATAATTTCAATTATTATAAGTATCTTTGTATTTCTTTGGTATATTGTTCGCTTTTTGCGTTCGTGCCGGAGAATATAAAGATTCAGAATAATGACCAAGGAATATTCAGGGACAGATTTTATTAACGACGAGTACCTCATTTCTCTGTATTCGCAGAAGAAGGAGGACAAGGCAAGGGTCAGGGAGATATTTGAGAAATGCAGGGCCAAGCAGGCCCTCAGCGTTGAGGAGACAGCAGAACTTGTTGCCATTCAATCTCCTGAACTTCTTGAAGAAATGTATGAAACCGCCCGTGAACTCAAAAGGAAGGTTTACGGCAACAGAATAGTGCTTTTTGCACCGCTTTACATTGGCAATTACTGCATAAACGACTGCAAATACTGCGGTTTCAAGAAAAGCGCCAGATCAACGGTACGCAAGACTCTCAGCCCGGCCGAACTTGATGCCGAAATAAGGAGCCTGGAGAATATGGGACACAAGAGACTCATTCTCGTGTTCGGAGAATCGCCGGTTTACTCTCCAGAATTCATTGCGGAATGCACCAGAACCTGTTACAGAGTAAAGGAGGGCAATGGAGAGATAAGAAGGGTGAACATAAACGCCGCCCCTCTTGACATTGAAGGTTACAGAACCGTGAAGGCGGCAGGAATAGGCACTTTCCAGGTTTTCCAGGAAACCTACCACAAGGAGACATACGCGAAATATCACCCGGCCAACACAATGAAAGGTGATTATCTGTGGCGCCTCACCGCCATGGACCGCGCCTTCCTCGGTGGCATTGACGATATGGGCATAGGAGCCCTGTTCGGACTTTATGACTGGAGATTCGAGGTGCTGGGGCTGGTGAGCCATGCAATCCATCTTCAGCAAAGATTCGGTGTTGGGCCGCATACCATAAGTTTCCCGCGTATACAGCCTGCGCAGGAGCTGGACATGCCTCTCCCCTATGCCGTGAACGATGCAGATTTCAAGAAGCTTGTTGCAATACTCAGGCTGGCCGTTCCTTATACCGGAATGATCATGACTGCCAGGGAGAACAGCCGGCTCAGAAGCGAACTGATGCAGTTTGGCGTTTCACAGATTGACGCCGGCACACATCTTGAAATAGGCGGTTACCAGAAAGATCCTTCATCAGGCCAGGAACTTGACAAGGAGCAGTTCCAGGTTGGTGACACAAGAAGCCTCGACGATGTTATACATTGGCTTCTTACCAATGATTTCATACCAAGTTTCTGCACAAGCTGTTACCGCAAGGGCAGGACAGGCGAACATTTCATGGAGTTTGCCATACCAGGTTTCATCAAACGTTTCTGCACGCCGAATGCAATGCTCACGCTTGCGGAGTACCTGATGGACTATTCTTCGCCACAGACGAAGGAAGCCGGTTTCAAGCTTATTGGCAAGGAACTTGAGGCAATGGAAGACTCAGCGTTCAAGGAGCAGACCAGAGCCAAGCTTGAACGTATTAAAAACGGAGAAAGAGATTTGAATTTTTAGTTAATGCAGCTATGATTTCCAATACATTCACAGCAGAAGACTACGACCTTATCAACAGGGAATTCGAGGAATTGCGCATCTCGTCAAAGAGAAGATGTGCCAACGAAGAGGAATATCAGGGAGTGCTCAAGGCGTTTGAGTTCGCGAATGAAGCGCACAAGGGCGTACGCAGACGTTCCGGCGAACCATATATACTGCATCCTATTGCCGTGGCAAGGATTGTTGTTGAGGAAATCGGGCTTGGCTACAAATCAATAGTTACCGCATTGCTGCACGATGTTGTTGAGGACACAGACTATACGGTTGATGACATCACACGCCTTTTCGGTGCAAAGATTGCCTCACTGGTTGATGGCCTCACGAAAATCAAATCCGCAATGGACAGCAACCACAACATGGTCATAGGACAGAATGCGGAAGGAAAGCTGAACAGAAACGTTGAGGTTTCACTGCAGGCTGAAAATTTCAAGAGGATTCTGCTCACCCTGAACGATGACGTACGAATAATCCTTATCAAACTTGCAGACCGTCTTCACAATATCCGTACTATAGAATCCATGCCTGAAAGAAAGCAGGACAAGATTCTGAGCGAGACAATGTACATATTCATTCCGCTTGCACACAGGCTGGGCCTTTACAACATAAAGTCCCAGATGGAGAACATCTGGCTCAAGTACAGGGAGCCGGAAGACTACCTTATGGTAAAACGCAAGCTTGATGAGTACACTGCCGGAAACAATGAAAAGTTCGACAGTTTCATATCCCCTCTTGAAAAAACCCTGAAAGATGCAGGCTACAGGTTCACCATTTCGAAAAGGACAAAAAGCCCTTATTCCGTATGGAACAAAATGCAGAGCAAGGGTATCACCTTCGATCAGATTTATGATATTTTTGCCATACGGATCATTTTTGAGCCAAAGGAGGATGACAGGAGTGAAAGGCAGCAGTGCTTTGATATATATTCGCTTATTTCCGAAAACCATAAGTCAAATTCAGACCGTATAAGGGACTGGGTAAGCAATCCGAAATCAAACGGATACGAAGCCCTTCACTGTACTCTTATGAGTCCTTACGGCAATTGGGTGGAAGTACAGATAAGGACCGTGAGAATGAATGAGATTGCGGAGAAGGGTGTTGCCGCCCACTGGAGCTACAAGGGTGTTGGAAAAAGTGAAACAGAACTTGACAAGTGGCTCAATATGGTAAGGGAAGTGCTTGAAAGCCCTGATGCCAATGCGCTTGAATTCCTTGACAGATTCCACGAAGGTCTGCTTTCACAGGAGATTTACGTATTCACCCCAAAAGGTGAATCCAAGATGCTTCAGAAGGGCGCAACCGCACTGGACTTTGCATACAGTATTCACACTAAAATCGGAAACACCGCCATAGCAGCCAAGGTGAACCTCAAACTTGTTCCGCTTTCATACACTCTGCAGAACGGTGACCAGATTGAAATCATAACTGCGGAGAGCCAGAAACCAAAGCGTGAATGGCTGAATTTCGTTACCACGGCAAAAGCCAAAACTGTTATCTACGACACAATAAAGTCAGATGCAAAGAATGCCATAAAGCTCGGTCAGACAAGGCTCATGACCAGTCTGGAACAGTTGGGAATCAAACTGCAGAACAGAGTGCTCAAGAAGCTCATCAGTGCATACAAGGTCAACAACAAGGAGGAACTTTACACAAAGATAGGTACAGGACTCATTGAGCTGTATGACCTTGACAACGTTCTCAAGAGAAACACCCAAAACAAGTTCGTTAAATACTGGAAACTCCAGTTCTTCTCAAAGGATGAAGAGGAGATTGAAGATGGTAATGAGGAGGATGACATTCTTGATGAAACTGTAGAAGGCAAAGAAGGCAAGAAGAAACATGCAGATATATCAAAAGCGAAAGGCAGGATTGACAAGAAATCCGCTTATCTGCTTGAAGAGAACATCAGGGACAAATCCCTTTCATACAAGGTGGCGGAGTGCTGCAACCCTATTCCGGGCGACCCTGTGATAGGATTCCTCGATGAAAACAACGAAGTCACAATTCACAAGAAGACCTGCCCCGTAGCAATATCCCTGGCATCCACTGAGGGCGGGAAAATCATAAATGCAAAATGGTGCAAGCACACTATCCTTTCATTCCTGGCCAGGATTCAGCTTCGCGGAATTGACAGGATCGGAGTGGTATCAGAAATCACAAAGCATATAACTCTTGAACTGAACGTCAACATCAGGAAAATCCATTTTGAAACACACGATGGCATATATGAGGGTTATATTGACCTTTATGTACACAATACCGACGATCTGGATGAACTTATCAGGCAGATTCGCAGGATCAAAAGTGTTGATCAGGTTTTACGAGTAAACGTTTCCGAATGATGAAAATAACAAGCAGAAATATCCAAGCCAGAAGGACTGTCTTTCAACTGCTCGTGATTGCATTTGCAGTATTTTACATCACGCATGTATCATCCTGCGCAAGAACAATGCAAGGTCCTGTAGGCGGTCCCAAGGATACCATCCCGCCAGTAGTGGTTTCAATGAAGCCTGCTCAGGGTTCCACAAACTTCCCGATTGAGAAAGGTAAGATCATCATAACTTTCAATGAGTATGTTCAGGTGAAGGAACCTACGAAATTCATTGTTCTCTCACCACCTTTGAAGAAGAACCCGGAATACAGGATGAAGGGCAAGAGCCTTGTCTTCAAGTTCCCTCTTCCACTCGACAGCAACACAACCTACTGCCTTGACTGGGGCGGAGCGGTTTCAGACAACAACGAAGGCAACAGAATAGGTCCGTATGCATTTGCATTCTCTACCGGCAGTTCCATTGATTCCATGCTCCTCAGCGGCAGGGTTTATGACAATGAGAAACTCACCCCTATGGAAGGCGTTACAGTAATGCTGTACGAAAATCCGCGTGATTCCTCAGTATTCCTTGATCAGCCTTCAGCCATTGCAAGAAGCGACAAATGGGGATATTTCTGCATAAGGAACATAAAGGACACAGAATACGCAATTTACGCCGTAAAGGATGAATCAGGCAACCATCTTTATGATCCGGGCTATGAAATGATAGGTTTCCCAAAATTCCACAGAATCAGGCCTACAGCAGTTATCCGTGACTCAATGCCTCAGCTTGCATTCGTTGCCGACAAGGATACGGTGGCGGATCTTTCAAGGCCAAGCGATGTGAACCTCTTCCTTTTCAAGGAAAAACCTACCCAGCAGTTCATAAAGGAATACAAGAGATTCAGTGACAGAGGTTGCTACATAAAGTTCAACGCTCCTAATGTAAGGATTGACTCCTTCTCCATAAGAGGTGTGCCAAGAGCAAGGATTCTCAGGGAAATCAATCCCACACACGACAGTCTCAATTTCTGGATAAACATACAGAGGAAACTTCCTGACACTCTGTTCCTTGGTATCAAGTACAGGAAGACGGACACAACCGGCCGGCTTGTTTCAACCGTTGAGAATCTCAAGTTGATTGCTCCAAAGAAGAAATCTGAAGATTCCTCCAACGGAAACAGTAATGACAATCTGAATGGCAACAACGGGAATAACAGGAACAACAAGAACGGCAATAACAACCGGAACGAAAAGAAGAAGAAGGAAGCTGATGAGAAGAAGCCTACCCGTACTGAGATGACCCTCACCGCTGACCCGAATACCGTTGAGCAGGATGGCTGGATTCTTGAGTTCAAGGATCCATTGATCAAGTTCAACACAGACAGCATATTCTTCACCAGCAAGACTCCGAGGGGTGTTGTGAGCAAGGTGAAGTTCAAGGTCAGCAGGGACCGCTGGAACATCAAGAAGTTCACAATACGTCCTGAAGAGGCTCTGAAAGTTGGAAACGAATATGAAATGATAATAAACAGGAACGTTTTCAAGGATATCAACGGACTTCCTAACGATTCCCTGTACAACAAGATAACGCTTCCTACCGATGACAAGCTCAGTTCCATGGTCCTTGAAGTCAAGGGTGTCACAGCCAGATACAAGATTGAACTTGTAAACGAAAGGATGGACAAGGTTTACAGGACTTACTACGTAACTTCGGAATGTTCGCTCAACTTCCCGTACATAACTGCCGGAAGATACAGATTGCGTATATCGGAGGACAAGAACAACAACGGCATTCTTGATCCGGGCTCTGTTCTCAAAAGACAGCAGCCTGAAGCAGTAAAGTTGTTCCTGCTTGAAGACGGCAAGGACTCCTTCTATATACCTGAACGTACCGACCTGTCACAGACGCTTGACATAAGCAAGCTGTTTGAATTACGATAAAAAGGATTGATTATGAAGCGATTAGCATACATTCTTCTGCTTGTTCCATTACTTCTGGCATTCACTCCCAACATTTTGAAGGCACAGGAGCCGGATTCACTCACCAAAGAGGAAGTTGACCCTTACAAGGAATTCGATCTGTACTCCTTCAAGGATGCTCAGGTCATAATCAAGGACAGCACAGTACTCAAAGGTCATCTTTTCGGAGTTAAATATGGTGTGGGCATAACCAATATGGTAATAAGCACATCAATCGAGCACCAGGCACTTACATCACCTAAGAATATAGGACTGTACTACGTATATCTCCACAACCTCTGGAGCAGAATGCCTTACTTCGGATTTGAAGTAGGACTGGAATATTCGGAGATTGGAACAAAGATGATATGGCGTGACCAGGATGAGCAGATTGTGGCGGAAAACGAATACAAATATGACTGCGTCCAGTTGCAGATGATGACTCAGTTCAGGAAAGATTTCTGGAAGATGAGGCTGTATCTCAATGCCGGACCGTATGCTTACTGGCTCAGATCCAACAAAAACAATGAAGAGTTCTCCTCTGATGTGAACAAACTCGGCGGAGGAATCATGGGCGGACTGGGAGCCGCTTTCAAATTCGGCAAATTTGAACTGCACGTAGAAGGCAATGTTAAATTCGCATTCAGCAATTTCCTCAAACCGCAGTTCTATGACCCGGACCAGTGGATTTACACCCAGTCCTTGCAAATCACCGGCAACGTAGGCCTTTTCTACAGATTCGGCAAAGTGAATAAAAACAGGTAAGAAATGATATCAAGTGAAGTAAAAGTTGCAGGGATAACAATTGGTGGTAACACCCCTATTGTTGTCCAAACCATGTGCAACACTCATACAGCAGATATAGAACCATCTATTGCACAGTGTATTGAATGCGCAAAAGCAGGCGCACAGATGATACGTCTGACAATACAGGGCGAGCGCGAGGTGAATGCACTTGCGGAAATAAAGAAGCAGTTGCACACCTTGGGATACACAACCCCGCTGGTTGCCGACATCCATTTCCGCGCCGATGTTGCCATAATGGCGGCCAAGGTTGCGGACAAGGTACGAATAAATCCGGGCAATTTTGCCAAGGATTTCTCAAAAGCGCAGGAACTGTTCACTGAATTCATAGCCACCTGCAAGGAATACGGAACTGCCGTACGAATAGGTCTGAATCATGGTTCGCTGGGTGAAAGGATCACCAATCTTTACGGCAACACTTCTCTTGGAATGGCCGAAGCCGCAATGGAATGGCTTCGTATGTGCGCAAAGGAGAACTTCCATAATGTTGTAGTATCACTCAAGGCTTCCAACACTGTTGTAATGGTGAACGCCTACCGCATTCTCGTACAGAAAATGCAGGAAGCCGGCCTGAACTACCCTCTCCACCTCGGAGTTACTGAAGCCGGCAATTCCGATATGGGCCGCATCAAGTCAGCCGTTGGCATAGGAGCCCTGCTTGCAGAAGGCATAGGCAACACCATAAGAGTTTCCCTCACAGAAAACCCTGCCAATGAAATAGCCGCAGGAAACACCCTCAAGGAATATTTTTCTTCCACCGGCGATAGCAATTCAAATGAACTGTCGCAGTACAAGAAGGATATGGCTTCCGTTGAAGAGCAGAAGGCTGCCTGGATTGCAGCAGGTTCAAAGGGCTGCTTCACTCCTTGCATAAGATTCTCCGGTGAAGACAGGAATGATGTGATTATCAAGGCATCGGCCCTCTTCGGTCCGCTGCTGCTTGACAATAAGCTGGATGATTTCAAGGCAGTCTTTGAATGCAAGGTTAACAATGCTGAGTTCAAGGACAATCTTATGCAGGCCGCAAGGCGCAAATTCACTCATCCTGAATACATTGCCTGCCCCGGTTGCGGACGTACAATGTACAATCTGGAGCAGACATTCGAGCAGGTGAAGGAACGCACGAAACATCTGGCCGGTGTAAGGATAGCAGTCATGGGCTGCATTGTGAACGGTCCGGGAGAAATGGCCGATGCAGATTACGGATATGTTGGTGCCGGACGCGGCTGCGTTGCTCTTTACAAAGGCAAGGAAAGAATCATCTACTCGATTCCGCAGGAAGAGGCAATTGACAAACTGCTGGAACTCATTGAGAATGACCGCAAAGGGAAAAAAGTATCTGAATAGTACAACAATATTATGGGCAAAAAGAAACTTGTAGTGCTTTCTGGCGCCGGGGTTAGCGCAGAAAGCGGTTTGAGCACCTTCAGGGACTCCGACGGTCTCTGGGACAATTACAATGTTGAAGACGTTGCTTCAATCGACGGATGGTGGCGCAACAGAAAACTCGTTCTTGATTTCTACAATACAAGAAGACGGGAACTCAGCACCAAGGAGCCGAACAAGGCCCATAAACTCATAGCCTCGCTCGAGAAAGACTATGACGTGACCGTTGTTACACAGAACGTTGACAATCTTCACGAGCGCGGTGGCAGCAGCAGAATCATCCATCTGCACGGTGAACTCACAAAGGCTTGCAGCGAGCTGAACAAAAGCAAGTGCTGGGAAATAGGATACAACGATATAAATATGGGCGAAAAAGCTCCCGACGGCTCACAGATACGTCCGTTCATTGTCTGGTTCGGCGAGGCTGTTCCAAAGCTGGAGGATGCTGCATACGCCGTTGAGAAGGCTGACATTCTGCTGGTTATAGGCACTTCCCTGAACGTGTATCCTGCTGCCGGACTTGTGAATTACACCAAACCCGGCTGTCAGATTTATCTGATAGATCCCAAGCCAATGCATCTGAATCTTCCAAACTTCACCCAGATTCAGGACAAGGCCACTTCCGGCATGGAGCAGCTGCTCAATCTCCTGGAAACTGAATGAATCAGTAAAGCGTTGAGATAAAGGTGATGAGGAACGGCACGGAGGTGTCAACCGATATGCCGTGGAAGATTGAAAGAGGAACGTATTCGTTGCCGCAGGCACGCTGGATTGCAGGCAGGGTGCTGTCGCCCGTTGTGGCTCCTCCGCAGGAGATTGGTGCCAGTGGCGAGAAGTATTTTATCAGGACAGGTGCGAGAACTATTGTCATGAGTTCTCTCAGTATATTGAATGCCAGAGCAATGGTTCCGATTTCAGCTCCCCTTATTTCATTGAGCATAAGGCTTGATAGCGAATAGTAGCCAAGTCCGCAGCTTACTCCGAGGCTGTCGAGGAAACTTGTACCATAGACATATTCCGATGCGCTCAACCATCGCAGAAGAATAAAGGAAAGGGCTCCGCCTATGAATGTTGATAAGATGGTAAGAACAGGCAGGGCAAGCATTTTCTTTGGAAAACTCTTTATTGTCTGGAATATCTTGCTGTCCATACCAATTGAAAGTCCCACTATGATAATAAGTATATAGAGGGTGTACATGCTCAAGGTCTTGATGTGGGGAGAATTCGGCACCGCCTCATACAGGGAGAGCATAACTCCAAGGATGAAGGAGCCGAGAATGAAGAATGAATCCTTCCAGGCAGCGAGCTTTTCCTTGAAACTGCTGTGCTGAGGAATTTCAGGCATCTGCGGCGTTACGGCTCTGGCAGAGTCATTGCCGCTTATGGTGACCTTGCTGACGAATCTGCTGAATATCTTTGCGTTGAAGGCAGTGACTACCATAACAACAACGGCAAGCACGAAAGATGTGACTATGATTGATATCATCTTGCTGGTCATCTTCACTTTGGGGGCGAAAGATGGCAGAGAAATACTCTGGTCCCCTATCTGCAATCTTGGTATGAGGGTTTCATTATAACCCAGATCAATACCCATTATGAACAGCAGCAGGCAGATGATTATCATCAGCGCCTTGCCCAGAGAAAAGGTCTTCGAGAATTTCTTCCGTAATATGTATCCCACAACTGCTCCGGAAAGCAGCATTAATATCAGTTTAATCATAATGCAAATTTAAGCATTCGGAAGAAGTTTTGAAATGATTCAATCATGCGAATATGACTGAATCCACAGGCATGTCCCAGGAATCCGCCGGAATGCGGTCAACAATTGCGCACGAATAGCAGACACCTGCCTTGTGGCAGTCCAGTTGCGGCAGCAACCTGTCATAGAAACCCTTGCCACGGCCAAGACGCCAGCCTTTCAAATCGAAAGCCAGACCTGGAATGACTGCAAATTCTATCTCCTGTGGAGAAACGGTCACTGCAGATGGCCCAGGCTCCAGTATATTGAACGCTCCTGTTACCATTGTTGAAGGATTGTACTCCTTGAGCACAAGTTCATTGCCGTTCACAACAGGAAGGACGACACGTTTGCTGGCCGAGATTCTTTCTATATACTCATGAGTTTCAGGCTCTCCGGCAATTGACCAGAAGAGGAGTACAGTATGCGAGGCTTTAAAACTGTTACATTCCATAAGCTTGTCCCAGATGCTTCGGGAGGCCTCTCTGCACTCCGTAGGACTCATTTCACGCAATCTTTGCTTAATATTTTTCCGTAGTTCAACTTTCATAAGAGCAAATTTAGTATATTTGCCAGATTTTAGACACCCCCTAGCGGGATAATGCATAAAAAGTTATGAATTGCAAAGAACTTTCCAAAGGCTGCCTCATTCTGGAGGACGGAACAAGATTCAACGGTTTCATTTTCGGTTACAGCAATGTTGTCTGCTCACAAGTGGTATTCAACACATCAATGGCTGGCTATCCAGATATCATCACTGACCCGTCCAATACGGGTCTTTTGGTATGTATAACCTACCCTACCATAGGAAATTACGGATTCCCGGCAGCACAGGAATATGTCTGCGGTACTGGCGAAAGCGGCAGGAAATATCCGGTACTGAGCAATCTGGAATCTTCACAGGCCACAGTAAAGGCACTGATAATATGTGATTATTCACAGGAATACAGTCATTGGAAAGCCGAATGCTCAATGGGCGACTGGATGGAGGCCCACAAGGTAACAGGCATCTGCGGAATTGACACCCGCTACCTTGCACAGATTCTCAGGGACAAAGGCACAATGAAGGCTCAGATAGTACCTGAAGGATGCCAGGAGCTTGATTTCAATAAATGCAGCTGCACTCAGGAAAATGCTCCGGAATGTCTCTGCACAGAAAACATAGAATCCAAATCACCTGTTCCTTCAGGCAAGAAGGTTGTTCTGCTTGACTGCGGTGCAGGCAACAAACTCATCACGGTTCTCCTTGAAAAAGGCATTGACATTCTCAGAGTACCTTGCTCCCAGGATTTCACTTCATACACTGCCGATGGTATTGTAATAGCCGGCGGTCCCGGCAAGGCTGAAGACTACAGAGCAGCCGTTGATAACATAAGGAAGGCCTTGAAAGGCAATACTCCTTTAATGGGAATCGGCCTTGGCAACAACATCCTTGCACTTGCCGCAGGCGCTTCAAATGTATGCCTGAGCAACGGACACAGAGGACACAATGAACCTGTTACCATCGCCGGTGGAAAGAAATGCTGGATATCAAGCCAGAACCACTGCCAGGCTGTGGATGCCGCAAGCCTCCCTGCTGGCTGGGAAGTATGGTTCACGAATATGAACGATGGCAGCGTTGAAGGAATACGCTGCAAGGACAAGGCATTCTACGGATGCCAGATAGCTCCTGAGGCTGCATCGGATACAATGTTTATTATTGAAGATTTCATCAAAAACTTATAAAGCAATGAAAAAGATATCGAAAGTTATTCTTCTGGGATCAGGCGCACTCAAGATAGGTGAGGCAGGTGAGTTCGATTATTCAGGTTCACAGGCGCTCAAGGCCATGCGCGAAGAGGGCATCAAGACAGTGCTCATCAACCCTAACATTGCAACCGTACAGACAAGTGAAGGTATTGCCGACAAGATATACTTCCTGCCTGTTACACCATATTTTGTTGAAAAGGTAATAAAGAAGGAGAAACCGGACGGTATTCTTCTTGCTTTCGGCGGACAGACCGCACTCAACTGCGGTGTTCAGCTCTACACAAGCGGAGTGCTCGAGAAATACAATCTCCAGGTTCTTGGAACTCCTGTTCAGGCCATAATGGACACCGAGGACAGGGATCTGTTCTCAAAGAAAATGGACGAGATCAATATCAAGACCATAAAGTCACACGCCGTTGAGGACATTGAAAGCGCACTGGCTGCAGCCAATGAGGTTGGATATCCGGTAATCATACGTGCGGCGTACGCTCTTGGAGGTCTCGGAAGCGGATTCTGCAACAACGACGAGGAGCTCAGGGTCCTTGCTTCAAAATCCTTCACCTTCTCACCACAGGTGCTCGTTGAGAAATCTCTCAAGGGCTGGAAGGAGAT
>NZ_JBAELF010000072.1:0-4391 GCF_056211015.1 Candidatus Egerieousia sp. | reverse complement strand
GGCAATCTCGTTCCCGACACCGTGGTGGAGGGTATGCTCGAGAGCAAGTTTCGAAACACAACCGGCGTGGACGGTTTCCTGCTCGACGGCTTTCCCAGGACGATTTCCCAGGCAGAGGACCTCGATGCAATGCTGAAAAGGTCAGGCGACAAGGTTGGCTGCGTCGTGAGCATAATGATCCCCGACGGGATGATTGCCGAAAGGATAGCCCACAGGGCAAGCATCGAAGGCCGTGTCGACGATGCTGACCCCAAGACCATCCAGAACCGCATCAGGACCTATCACGAGAAAACCGAGCCACTTGTGGAATTCTACAAAGCCTGTGGCAAATATCACGAAGCGGACGGACGTGGCACCATCGAGCAGGTACGCGAACTGATTGACGTAATTCTCAACCGCTGCTTCTAGCCAAGCTGTTTTCCGAATCTGGTGCAGACCCATCTGGCGATGAAGGCCCAGAGCACACCCATCGCCGAACCGATGACGGCACCCACCAGCACATCTCCGAGGAAATGGCGAGCCACCATCACGCGGCTGATGCCAACCAGCACCGCCCACGTGACAATGAGCACCGCATACCAACCCCAATTGTGGCGGCGGTCAATTTTAAGACAGAGGGCTGAAGCAAGCGCGAAGCCGAAACTGTTGCAGGCATGGCCGGAAGGGAAACTGAAGCCCCCTCCTTCCTCCAGCACGTTGACCCCGAGGGCGAGCATGAGCGGACTGTTGCAGGGACGGACCCTCTCTACAAGCGCCTTGATGAGGTTGTTCACCCTTTCATTGAAGAAGAACGCAAGCGCAATGCAGGCGATGGCCACCAGTCCCTTCTTCCATCCCAGTCGCCATATCAACAGCGCCGCCACAAGCACATACAGCGGAATCCAGACCTTGATGCCGGACATGAAGGCCCAGAAGGAATCGCTCCATGGGCTGTTGATGCTGTTCATCCAAAGGCTGATGCGCTGGTCCAGACCTTCCGGACCGGTCGCAAAGGCTAATTGTTCAACTCCTTCCATATCATATCCTTTAATTCGGTGATACCCTCCCCTGTGAGTGATGAGATGAAAACATGAGGCAGATCACCGGGCAACCCGGCCTCCAGCTCCGTCTCCATCGTGGCGTCTATCATGTCGCATTTGGTGACGGCCAGCAGCCTCCCCTTGACGAGCAGTTCGGGATTATACTGTTTCAGTTCATTGAGCAATATGCGGTAGTCGGCGGCGATGTCGTCGCTGTCGGCGGGCACCATGAACAGAAGTATCGAGTTGCGCTCGATATGGCGCAGGAAACGCAGCCCTATACCCTTGCCCTCATGTGCACCCTCGATGATGCCGGGGATGTCGGCCATCGCGAAGGACTTCTCATCGCGGTAGCGCACGATGCCCAACTGCGGTTCCAGCGTCGTGAAGGGATAGTCGGCAATCTTGGGCTTTGCAGCGGAAATCGCGCTCAGCAATGTTGATTTGCCTGCATTGGGGAAGCCTACCAGACCCACATCCGCCAGCAGTTTCAGTTCGAGGATGTACCACCCTTCCACGCCCGGCTCACCCGGTTGCGCATAGCGCGGTGTCTGGTTTGTCGGAGACTTGAAATTGTCGTTGCCCAACCCTCCCCTGCCACCGGGGCAGAGCACCCTGGACTCTCCGGGCTCGGTGAGCTCGAAGAGAACCTCATCCGTCTCCGCATCGCGTGCCACAGTGCCCACAGGCACCTCCAGAATGATATCCTCCGCATTCTTACCGTGACGCAGCGCACCGCTTCCGGCCTCTCCGTCCTCCGCATGTATATGCTTGCGGTACTTCAGGGTTATGAGGGTCCATATCTGCGGATTGGCATGCAGTATGATGCTGCCTCCGTTGCCCCCGTCTCCCCCATCAGGACCTCCCTTGGGTATGTATTTCTCCCTGCGCAGATGCGTGCTACCAGGCCCGCCGTTGCCGCTCCTGCAGAAAATCTTTACGTAGTCTATGAAATTAGAATCGGCCATAACTTTCGTGTTGTCAGTAAATCAGTGAAACTTGAAAGACTCCCGTGCAACAGATATGCAACAGTTTTTGCCGGAAAATCAAAACCAAACCTCATAACAAGCATAAATTTATAAAGTTGCTTTGTTGCACGGATATTGCAATTTATGTCAAGTTTCATCCTTCTGACGTGCAAAGATAGTGAATTTGTCCGTCATCTTCCACCGACTCACATATTGCATCTTCATATTCAGAGTATAACGAATCAGAACGCTTTGTGTGCGTATTCCTCGTTGTAATGAAAACGAGGACACACAGTCAATATAAGTATCAATGGGAAAATATCTTTTTCATTAGTTTTCGGAAAATTTCACAACGCCAAGTTCCTGAAGCCATGCAACAGCATCTTCTTCGCCCTGGTTAGCAGCTTCAATATACCATTTTACTGCTTCGTTCATATCTTGCTTTACAAATATGCCTTGCCTATAATAGTCTGCCAAAAACAACTGTGCTCTGCTATTGCCTTTTTTGGCAAGTTCAGAGTATATGTTATACGCGGTTTCCAGATTCTGTGGTGTTCCATTTCCTGCTTCGCAAAGAAGTGCCAGATTAATTTTTGAAACATCAAGTCCATGGTTAGCAGCTTTCATGTACCATTGAACCGCATCTTCATATGATTGCTGTACTCCTTCGCCACGTTCGTAACAAACTCCAAGACAATGTTCTCCGTATGAATAACCTTGTTCGGCTGACTTCCTATACCACTTTACAGCTTCAGCAAAAGATTGTTTAACTCCATTACCTTGGTAATATAGAAGTCCCAATTCTTGCTGAGACATCGCAAACCCTTGTTCTGCACTTAACTTAAACCACTTGAATGCATTCTCATACGATTGTTTTACGTGTTCACCATAGAGATAACAACGTCCCAGACTAAATTGAGCTTTCATATCTCCTTCTTGTGAAAGAGCAAGAATGTCTTCAAATCGCTTAGCGACCATAATACCGCCTGTTGCATCAGAATATCCCTGATCAAAATACATCACAACGGTTGTATCTGATTTGTCGTATTCAATTTCGACAGACTTTGTTTTATTATTACTATTACATGAAATAATAGTAGCACAAAGGATTAAAGGCAAAAGAAACCTTTTCATGTTTTTAGAACCTGTTTTGAAATAATTAACTTTTTTTTATGTATCTTTTTGGTCCATATTTCCTCTTTCATCAGTTACAATGCTTTGGCATTGCGCCTTCTTCAAGAGAAAATCTATCCTCAAAAATCTTCTATAACAAATTTTGTGAACCATTTCAAAACGGGTTCTTAATCTGAATTTTCCCTTTACTTCATGAGCAAAATTACCTCTTCTTCCGCAGATTACCAAACTTTTCCGACATTGTTTGAACTTGAGCCCGCAGCGGGCAAAACTGGCTCCAAGTCGGCCATTGCATCCCATGAGGCCACCGGAGAAGAGGTGCGCACGTTCGACTGACTTCAAGGCCGACAGGATGTCCTGCAGCAGGTTCTCAGCCAACCAGTTCAGGCTCTGTCTGCACTGCGCCGCATACGTAATCCTTGGGTTGAACAATGGTCTCTTTATTTGTGGCCACAGAAAAAGAAACCGCTACCTCGTCTGAGGTAACGGCAGCAAATTTATATGGATGGTTTTATTGTTGATTAAAGAATTCTTCGTATTATTGCAAAAAACATAGAAGCTATGGCAAAACCTATCAGAGAAACACCGGTTCTTACCGGAGAAGATGCCCTCAAATTTGAGGTGGCATCGCAGAATGTTTCGCCGGCCTCTAAGGAAGAGAAGGAGGAGGCGAAAAGAGCATATGAATTTTTCCAGTCGGTAGCAACATTTGCTTTGTGATGGAAATAAAATTCAAACGCTTCAATCCCCAAACAGATATCATCAAGCCATTCGATTGCGGAGATTCCGATTTGAATGGCTTTTTTGGAATCAAATGAGGATGTTCCCAATGCGAAGCGCAGACGCTCATATCCAGCTATCAATATAGGTCGTCTTGCAGTAAGTGAAGAATATAAGGGTCGTGGATTCGGCTCCAAAATTCTTGGTCTTGTGAAGCAGTGGTACTCTTCTGACAATAGAGCCGGATGTCGGTATTTTACTGTTGATGCTCTTCGTTCAGCAGTGGATTTCTATCAGCAGAATCATTTCGAAAGGCTTATATCAAGCGATGATGAAGAAGACACAGTGCTGATGTACTACGATTTGAAGCGATTCTCAGAGTAAGCTGGCCTAAATTTTCGGCACAAGGTTTACAGCCTTTCTCTTGTTCTCATCGACTATCTTGGCGTATATCTGAGTTGTGCGGATGTTGCAGTGGCCGAGAAGCTTGGAAACGGTGTAGAGGTCTGCTCCGTAAGTCAGAGTGAGAGTGGCGAAGGTATGGCGTCCG
>NZ_JBAELF010000071.1:0-34261 GCF_056211015.1 Candidatus Egerieousia sp. | reverse complement strand
CATATTTGAAATATCTGTAGTTTCCGCTTCCAACATACGCCTTTATATAACCGGTTTCAGGTTCCAGAGCCAGAAGAGCGGCGCGAAGGAACGATTTGTAATAACGTATAGAGTCATCCGGAGTCATAACGGTATCTACATATCCCTGCTTGTTCCAGGAGAACACGCGCATTGAAACAGGTGTTGAGAACACCTTGCGTACATTCTCCGCTTCAAGGATTCCTGCATCACCGCCATTCTCCGCTGTATACTTCATTGCCATATAGCGGTCGGACCAGCGGCGCGCCAGCTTCATTATACGGTCTATAACATCGTCCGGAACACTGTTGTCAAAAGGAGGATTCTTCTTCCATTTCAGCTCCCTGTTCAAGGCAGGCTGCAAGGACCTTGAAAGATGTTCCGCAACAGCCTCCTGGGCATACTCCTGCATCTTTGCATTTATAGGCGTGTAAATCTTCAGGCCGTCCTTGTCCAGATTGTACTTTGAGCCGTCCGGTTTCAGGTTCTTGTTGAGCCATCCGTAAAGAGGGTCTGTCTCCCAAAGCAATGAATCTGCGGAATAGTCCTGCGGATTATAGTAATTGTTGCGTTTCGGTTTTGAGGCGCTCATTGTCCTCTTTATCATGTCCCTGAAATGCGGAGCCAGACCTGAGTTGTGGTCCATTGGGCAGAAATTCAAAGTGATCGGGAGCCGGACTATTGAATCGTACTGAGCGTCATTTATGTAACCGTATTTATTCATCTGTTTGAGCACGTGGTTGCGTCTGCCGAGCGAGAGTTCAGGATTACGGACCGGATTGTACCTTGTTGGCATGTTCACCATACCCACAAGCAGGGCGCTTTCCTCAATGTTCAAATCTGCAGGAAGCTTTCCGAAGAAGGTCTCGCTGGCCGCCTTGATTCCGTAGGCATTGCTTCCAAAGAACACTGCGTTGAGATACATGCTCAGAATTTCCTCCTTTGTATAGTTGCGCTCAAGCTTCACCGCGGTGATCCACTCCTTAAACTTGCTGCCTGCAAGCACGAAATACTTTGCACCCGGGAATCTGTGCCTTACGCTGTCTCTTGGAAACAGCGATTTTGCAAGCTGCTGGGTGATTGTGCTTCCGCCGCCACCGCCTGCCCTGTTGCCCATAAGCAATGATTTCACGGTAACGCGCACAAGGCTCTTGCCGTCAATGCCGCTATGGCTGTAGAACCGTGCATCCTCGGTTGCCACCAATGCATCTCGCAGATAAGGAGAGAGTTCATCGTAAGTTGTATATGAACGGTTCTCAATATGGAATGTTGTGAGCACGGTGCCGTCATCCGCTATTATTTCGGTTGCGAGCTTGCTTTTGGGGTCCTCAAGTTCCTCAAAAGATGGTATTTTTCCGAACAATGACACGAAAAGAAGGGCTAAAAAAATTAAAGCAATAGGTGCAAAGACTATTACCCAAATCCATTTAACTATTGATTTTCTATTAGTTAGCTTCATTTCAAATTATAATGCAAAAATGCGTGAACTATTGATAATTCTCTAAATTCAAGTAAATTTGCACAAAAATACTAAATATTAATGTGGATATTGAAGGTATGAGTGAAAATTTAGTAATTGTTGAGTCTCCTGCAAAAGCAAAGACCATTGAAAAATTCCTTGGCAAAGGATACACTGTAAAATCAAGCTTCGGACATATAAGGGATCTTTCCAAAAAGAAACTTGGAATTGACATTGAGAACGGCTTTGAACCTGATTATGAGATTTCTGCAGACAAGAAGAAAGTCGTAAGCGAACTTAAGGAACTGGCTCGGAAAGCAAGCACCGTATGGCTTGCATCCGATGAGGACCGCGAGGGGGAAGCCATTTCCTGGCATCTTTTCCAGACACTTGGTCTGAGTGCGGACAACACAAAGAGAATAGCATTCCATGAAATCACAAAGCACGCCATCCTCGAGGCAATTGAGAATCCTCGGGAGATAGATATGAATCTGGTGAACGCCCAGCAGGCCAGAAGGGTGCTGGACAGGCTTGTTGGATTCGAACTATCGCCGGTGCTGTGGAAAAAAGTTGCTCCAAAGCTCTCTGCAGGCCGCGTGCAGTCCGTTGCGCTCAAGCTTATTGTGGAGAGAGAAAGGGAGATTCTGGATTTCAGGACTGAGCCATACTTCAAGGCTTCCGGGGTCTTTCATCCTTTGAAGGAGAAGGCTTCCGTAAAGATAAACGCAAGCTCTGAAGGCAGGTTCACCAATGAGGACGATGCCGTTTCCTTCCTTGAAAGATGCAAGGACGCACACTTCTCCCTCGAAGGCTGTGACACCAGGGAAATGGAGAAATCCCCCGCCCCTCCTTTCACAACCTCCCTCCTGCAGCAGGAAGCATCCAGGAAACTCGGTTTTTCAGTATCCCAGACCATGATGATAGCCCAGAGGCTCTATGAAAGCGGACTCATCACCTATATGAGAACTGACTCAACCAATCTTTCCTCACTGGCGATAAATGCAATAAAGGAACTCATAGTATCTTCCTGGGGTGCGGAGTACTCAAAGCCAAGGCAGTTCAGGACAAAGAGCCTGGGCGCGCAGGAAGCCCACGAGGCAATAAGACCTACCTACGTAGCCAACACCACCATTGAAGGAACAGCGCAGGAGAAAAAGCTGTACGAACTTATATGGAAAAGGGCCGTGGCGTCACAGATGTCCAACGCAAAGGTTGAGAAAACCACTTTGACTATAGGCACCCCTGAGATTGAAGAGAAATTCGTAAGCACAGGTGAACAGATTCTGTTCCCGGGCTTCCTCAAGGTTTATCTTGAAAGCACCGATGATGACAGCGCAGCACAGGATGAGAACCAGATTCTGCCAGCAATGAACATAGGTGACCCGCTTAACGCTGTCAGGATTACGGTTGCACAGAAATACACACAGAAACCTCAGAGATATTCAGAAGCTTCATTGGTGAAGAAGATGGAGGAACTGGGAATAGGAAGACCTTCAACCTACGCTCCTACCATCACAACCATAACCCAGAGAGGTTACATAAAGAGAGAAAGCCGCCCTGCTCTGCAGCACAACATAGTTTCGTTCACGCTCAAGTCAGGCAATATAAGCCGTGAGGAAGGCATTGAAAACTATGGAGCGGAAAAGAACAAGCTCTTCCCGCAGGACATTGGAATGCTTGTCACCGACTATCTGGAGAACAATTTCAAGGACATACTTGACTATGGTTTCACCGCAAGCGTGGAGGAGGACTTTGACAAGGTTGCATGCGGAAAACTGGTATGGAACAAGATGATTTCCAGTTTCTACAAGGGTTTCCACAAGGAAGTTGAAAATTCAATTGCCGAAACTGAAAGAGCCCATTCGGAAAGAATACTCGGCACCGACCCTGCGAGCGGCAAGCCTGTCATTGCCAGACTTGGCAAATTCGGTCCGTTGGTTCAGAAAGGAGCGAACGATGACCCTGAAAAGCAGTTCGCATCTCTTGCAAGCGGCCAGCTCATAGGCTCAATAACACTTGAGGAAGCGCTCAAGCTCTTTGCACTTCCAAGAACTCTTGGAGAGTATAATGAGGCTAAGATAAGCGTGTCCAACGGACGCTTTGGTCCGTACATCAAATATGGAAGCAGCTTCGTGTCCGTACCAAAAGGCATGAGCCCTTATACCATAACCTTGCAGCAGGCTGTGGAAGCCATTGAGAACCACAAAACGCAGGAAGAGCGCAAGCATATCAAGGAGTTCCCGGAGATTGGCGTTGAAATACTTGACGGACGCTATGGTCCGTATATCAAATACTCAGGCGCAGCCATTGACGGGAAAGATTACGCTGCGGGAAACTACAAGATAGAAAAAGGCACTGATGCTTCGGCCATGAGCCTGGAGGACTGCAAGAGGATTGTAAGTTCATCAACTCCTTCAGGAAAATCAGGTTTCAGGGCGGCCAAGGCAGCAAAGACAGCTAAAAGTTCAGGAGCAAGAAAAACCGGAAAATAAACAAAACCATATATGTCAAAGTATAATATCGACGAAATTGACCAGAAAATCCTCTATTATCTGGTAAAGAACGCGAGAATGCCTTTCCTTGAAATAGCCAGGGAATGCAATGTGTCAGGTGCAGCCATACACCAGCGCGTGAAAAAAATGGAAAGCGTTGGAATAATCACAGGGTCCAGACTGCTTGTCAAGCCAAAGACCCTTGGACTGAACGTGTGCGCTTTCATTCAAGTGTCACTCTCGGAATCAAGCCATTATCCTGAAGTAATCACTGCACTGAAGAAAATCCCGGAGGTTGTTGAATGTCATTTTGTAACAGGCAAGCATGCTTTGCTCGTAAAGATGTTCTGCAAGGACAATGACCACCTCATGAGCATTCTTATTGACACAATCCAGCACATACCTTACATTCAGAGCACAGAGACTTTGATTTCCCTTGATCAGGCCATTGAAAGGCAGGTATGGGTAGGCGGTGAAACTGAAAGCGAGAGCAGTTCCAGGAACAAACGTCAGAAATAATTTAGGAGGAACTCTCCCAACGGCATATCTTCGGGTGTAGTGATCTTGATATTATACCTGCTGCCCGGGAGCACCTCCACTTTCATGCCGGCATTTTCCACAACGGACGCATCATCTGTGAACAGTGGATTGTAAGCCCGGCTGTATGCTTTTTTCAAGTTGCTGGAACCGAACACCTGAGGGGTCTGGACAAACATATATCTGCTTCTGTCCACGGCTCTGGTTGCGCCGCTTCCATTGTCTTCAATTTCACGCATGGATTCAATTGCCGGCGTTACCGGCACCACTCCCGCTGCTGTTCCCTGTACCAGCAGTTGCTGAGTCCTTGCAAACAGCTCAGAAACAAGCTCCGCAGGCACGAACGGCCTGACTCCGTCATGCACAGCAACCAGACCGCTGTCTGCTATGGTTCTGACAGCGTTCTGAACCGAATGGAAACGGGTGATACCACCATCTACAACAGTATGTCTTATTCTCAAATCCCGCTCCAGACAATACTCTTTCCAATGCTGCTTGTACTGTGATGGCAGTACCAGAAGTATCTCAGAATCAGGCACAGCCTTTGCAAAACGCTCCAAAGTCAGATGCAGTATGGCCTTGCCGCCCAGTTCCAGAAATTGCTTTGCAATTGACGAGCCCATACGTTTTCCAAAGCCGCCAGCCGTTATTATTATATATTTTTTCATACTCGGTTCCATATCGTAAAAATAAACAAATTATTTCTTAATTTTGCGAAATTACAAAAAGAAGAATTTATGGCATTTTCATTTTTGACACAGGAGCTTGCTGTTGATCTGGGTACAGCCAACACGGTCATCCTGATGAACGACAAGGTAGTTATTGACGAGCCGAGCATTGTGGCCTTTGACCAGAAATCCGGAAGAATAATGGCTGTTGGAGAGACTGCCCGCCAGATGTATGAGAAAACCAATCAGAATATCAGAACAGTACGACCTCTCAAAGACGGTGTGATAGCGGACTTTGATGCAGCCGAGCAGATGATAAGAGGTTTTGTAAAAATGATAAACAGCAAACGAAGACTCTTTACTCCAAGCCTCAAGATGGTTGTATGCATTCCTTCAGGAAGCACCGAGGTTGAAAGGAGGGCTGTAAGGGACTCCTCTGAGCATGCAGGCAGCAAGGAAGTTTACATAATATTCGAACCTATGGCGGCCGCCCTGGGTATTGGCATAGACGTAATGCAGCCGTTCGGCAACATGATTGTTGACATCGGTGGCGGTACTGCGGAGATTGCCGTCATTTCACTGGGAGGTATTGTATGCTCAGACAGCATAAGAGTTGCAGGTGACGTGTTCACCACAGACATACAGCAATATATGAGACAGCAGCACAACCTCAAGATTGGTGAAAGGTCTGCCGAGCAGATCAAGATAAACGTTGGTGCGGCTTCCGCCGATCTGGACCAGATCCCTGAGCCTTATATTGTGAAAGGCCCTAACATTATGACTTCACGTCCTATTGAAGTTGCGGTAACCAGTCAGGAGATTGCCCACTGCCTAAACAAATCAATAGAGAAAATCGAAGCTGCAATATTGAATGTCCTTGAGCAGACACCTCCTGAACTGTATTCCGACATCGTGAACAAGGGAATATTCCTTACAGGCGGTGGCGCATTGCTCAAAGGTCTTGACAAGAGACTTACGGAAAAGTTCAACATACAGTTCCACGTTGCTGAAAATCCGCTCAAGGCTGTTGCAAGAGGAACAAGCATAGCCCTCAAGAACCCGGACTATCCTTTCCTGATGCGTTAATTTCATTGAATGTATACACTTCCTCCATTCTTCTCAAAAGCGGGGAGGCTTCTGATATTTGCACTCCTGGAAGTTGTCTGCGTCATTCTGGTTACAAACAATGGCGTGATGCAGCGCTATGTCATTCCCAGAAAGGTACGGCAGATGCAGTCCGGACTTTGGATTACAAAATCCAACATAGGTTCCTATTTTGCCCTGTCTTCAATCAATGACTCGCTTGCAAGTGAAAATGCAGCTCTGATGCAACGCACCAGAATGCTCGAACAGAAAATCAGTCTTATGGAGAACATGTCATCATTTGACTCCACTTTCATTCAGCAGCACCTTCAGGACAACTTCAATTTCATAAGCGCAAAGATCATAAGGAACTCAATGAGTTCCCTTCATAATTATATAATAATTGACAAAGGGAGCAAGGACGGAATTAAGGAGAATATGGGAGTGATAACACCTTGCGGTGTTGTGGGAATTGTGAGAGCCGTATCCGAAAACTGCTCGTTCGTCCTTTCATTTCTCAACAGCAGTCAGACATTCAGTGCAAAGATAGGCCAGAGTGGAGCTTTCGGTCCTCTGAAATGGAGCGGAGGGTCCATTCTCAAGGCTTGTCTGTACGAGATACCTCAGCATATATCATTTGAACAGGGGGATACCGTATATACCAGCGGCTTTTCATCATTCTACCCTGCAGACATTCCTGTAGGCACAGTGGAGAAGTGGGATGTGAAAGACGGCTCACACAAGGAGGTTGAAGTCAAGCTGCTCCAGGATTTCAGCCGTATTGACTACGCCCTGGTTGTATCGAACAGCAGAATGGATGAGATAGACTCTCTCCTTGTAAAAGTTTCACAGGTTGATTAACGCTATGAACAATTTCAGATACATAATCATTTTCATTCTGCTCATAGCCTTCCAGGCCATGCTCAACGGCTGCTTCACATTCATACCGCTGATATACATTTCCATTCTGCCTGCAGCCCTGGCAATGCTTCCTTATTCCTTGCCAACAGTTCCTAATATGCTCATTGCCTTTGCCTGCGGCATCACGGTTGACATACTTTCAGACGGTGTAACAGGATTGAATGCAGCCGCTTACACAGCAATAGCATACTTCAGGAAGCCAGTCCTTGCATTCATGCAGGGGAAGGGCCGCTTCTTTGAAAACCTGATATTCTACTCCATTTTCTTCCTTGTTTATCTTGGACTCGACAGCATACTCTCATACAGTTCAGACATTATATTCCTGCGCTTTGTCCTGAACGTTGTTCTGAACTCAATCTTTGCACTGATTGTCCGGTATCTTCTTGAAAAACAGTTTAAATGAATAAGGACAAGGACATAAGGAGAAGCAGGATACTGATTATAGGTCTGGTGATTGCAGCGCTCATTCTGGTCATCAAGCTTTTCAACCTGCAGATAGTTGATGAGGAATACAAGATATCCGCAGAGAACAACGCCTATAAATATGCAATGCTCTATCCTGTAAGAGGTGCCATCTTTGACAGGAACAAGAAGCTTCTGGTAGGAAACAAGAACAGCTACGACCTGCTGGTGACCCCTATGGAGGTAAGCGAGTTTGACACTCTTTCCCTCTGCAGGATATTTGACCTTGACAAAGATGAAGTTGTTGCAAAATTCGCCCGGTACAGGAAGGACAGAAAAAAGATAGGCTTCCAGTCACTCACATTCCTCAAGCACATAAGCGCAGAGCAGTACGGAGTTTATGCCGAGCAGGCCTACCGTTTCCCAGGCTTCAGCATTGTTTCAAAAACTTCAAGGGAATATATGCTCAATGCGGGCGCCAACCTTTGGGGTTACGTTTCGGAAGTCAGCCCCGAGTTCCTGAAGGAGCATCCTGAATACAAGATGGGCGACTATGTTGGTGCAACAGGTCTTGAAAAAGCATATGAGGAGCATCTGCGTGGAAAGAAAGGCTACAACATATACCTCAGAGATGTCCATAACAAAGTCAGGTCATCTTTCGCAAACGGTGCATACGACAAGAAAGCCGTGGCCGGAGAGAACCTTATCACCACCATTGACGCTCATCTGCAGCAGTATGGAGAAACCCTCATGCAGAACAAGGTTGGCAGCGCAATAGCAATAGAACCCTCAACAGGTGAAATACTGGCAATAGTGTCAAGCCCCGGCATTGACATTGACAAACTTGCCAACATCGGTAAATATTACAGGGAAATTGTAAACGACCCTTACAAGCCAATGTTCAACCGTGCTGTAATGAGCGCATATCCTCCCGGCTCCGTATTCAAGCTGGTGAATGGTCTGATAGCTCTCCAGGACGGAGTCATTGTTCCTGAAACGAGATTTCCTTGCAGCATGGGCTATCATTATGCCGCAGGAAAGAAACTGGGCTGTCACGCACACCCTTCACCGCTGGATTTCAGGAGCGCCATAATGATGTCCTGCAATGCTTATTTCTGCTACGCATTCAAGGCAATACTTGAAAACAAGAAGTTCGGCAGGAACATCTACAACAGTTTCAACCACTGGCGCACAATGGTTGAGAGTTTCGGTTTCGGTCACAATCTGGGAAGCGACATCCCAGCCGAACTTGGCGGCAACCTACCAAAGACAAGTACATACGACAGGATTCATAAGAAGAACAGATGGAACGCCACATCCATAATCTCTCTTTCAATAGGACAGGGTGAAATTGGAACAACTCCTCTGCACCTTGCGAATCTGGCCGCAATCATGGCAAACAGAGGATATTTCTACACGCCTCACCTGATAAAATACGCCCAGGCACTCAACGACAGCATAACCATTGATGAGAGACGATTCGCACAAAGACATTACACCCTTGTTGACACCACCTGGTTCCCTGTGGCCGTTGACGGAATGTACAGGGCGGTGAACAGCCCTCCGGGAGCGGGCGGCACAGCAAGAAAGGCTGAGGTGGAAGGACTTGACATCTGCGGAAAAACCGGAACCGCACAGAACCCGCACGGAAAGGACAATTCGGTCTTCATCTGTTTTGCCCCAAAGGACAATCCTAAGATTGCCGTTGCCGTATATCTTGAAAACGCAGGCTTTGGAGGAACCTGGGCTGCTCCGCTTGCATCCCTGATGGTTGAAAAATATCTTAGGGGAGAAGTCAGTCGCAAGAATCTGGAAAGGGATATCCTTGAAGCCAATCTCATAGTTAACGTACCTGTAAAACGCAGATGACAATGAACACAGGATACTACCGGAACAAAAAGCATTCGCCCGATTGGATACTGCTGCTTGCATACCTCTTTCTGGTTGTATTCGGCTGGCTCAACATATATTCATCAGCAATAGAGCCCAACAGTCCGGTCATCTTTGACATAAGCCAGAAATACGGAATGCAGTTCATCTGGATGTGCACATCACTGGTACTGGGTGTGCTCATACTGTATATCATAAATCCGAACACATACGAAGCCGTAGCTCCTGTCTTGTACGCATTCATTCTTCTGCTGCTCATAGCGGTGATATTCGTTGGTAGGGATGTCAACGGTTCCAGATCCTGGTTTGAGATAGGTCCCATGAAATTCCAGCCGGCGGAACTGTCAAAGATAAGCACATCGCTCCTGCTGGCATATACAATGAGCAAATTCAACTTCCATCTGGGCAATATGAATGATGCGGCCACCGTAGCCTGCATCATACTCATACCTATGGCAGCCATCGTGCTGGAGAAAGAAACCGGATCCGCTCTTGTTTATGCAGGATTCGTGTTCATGCTCTTCCGCCAGGGTCTCAGCGGCTGGTTCCTGTCCTTCGGCTTCCTAATAATCTTCCTCTTTGTACTTACGATGGTCTGTTCGCCCCTGATAGCCATTATCTGCACATTCGGCATTCACCTGCTCATATTCGCTCTGGCTTCAAGGAACCTTTCCATTGCCTTTCTGACGAATGCTCTTATCTGCGTCCTGCTGGCAGTCATAAGACCGCTATCGGGGTGGATAAATAAAATAGGCAGCACGGCAACGGATGCCATTGCTTCGGTAGATGTGAATATGAATGCCCGGGCACTCGCCAATGACAGCGGTCTCCTTGAAAAGCAGGATCTGATATTCGGCATATTCAAGCCTGAAATCCTGGCGCTCATGCTCATAATGCCTGCCTTCATCTGGCTTTACCTCAACTGCTTAAGGAAAAGAATGCATTTCGTAAAGTATCTTGCCATATCCCTGGTGAGTTCCATAATCATAATATTTTCCGTAAACTTCATATTTGAGAATGTTCTTCAGGCCCATCAGCGTGCAAGAATAGAGAATCTGCTGGGAATAACGGAAGACCTGCATGGAATAGGCTACAACGTGTTCCAGTCAAAGATTGCCATAGGCTCAGGAGGATGGATTGGAAAAGGCTTCCTCAACGGTACCCAGACCAAGTTCAACTTCGTGCCCGAACAGAGCACGGATTTCATCTTCTGCACCGTTGGAGAGGAATGGGGCTTTCTGGGTTCGCTCTTCCTGATTGCTGTTTATATGACCTTGATCATCAGATTGATCATACTGGCTGAAAGACAGAACTCAAAGTTCGCAATGATTTACGGCTATTGCGTAGCCTGCTGCCTGTTCATGCATGTTTTCATAAATATGGGCATGACAATGGGGCTTCTCCCTGTCATTGGCATACCTCTTCCATTCCTCAGTTACGGCGGCTCATCAATGTGGTCATTCACCATACTGCTGGCCATATTCGTAAAACTGGATATGGAGAACAAGCGCAAGATGTATTATTGATGTCAGGACAAAAAAAGAGCGCTGAATCAATATCAGCGCCCTGAATAATTTGATGTCAAATAAAGGAAATTATTTGCTCAAGGACTCGATATAGGAAATAGCGTCACCTACAGTTGCAATCTTCTCCGCTGCATCATCCGGAATCTTAACGTCAAATGCTTTCTCGAAATCCATAATGAGTTCTACAGTGTCAAGAGAGTCTGCACCGAGGTCCTTTGTGAAACTTGCCTCAGGAGTAACTTCTGCTGGATCAACGTCGAGCTTGTCAACGATGATTTCCTTTACCTTAGAAGAAATATCTGCCATAGTAATTTAATAATTAATATATTAGTTATAATTTATTTCAATATATACTTGCGTTGTCCCACAAGTATGCATCATAATTGATACTTCACACAAAGATATAAAAAGAAAATTAAATAAAAAAATAGTGAAAACTTTTTGGAATTGTAAAAAATGTTCTTACCTTTGCAATCCCAAGCAATGCGGAAATAGCTCAGTTGGTAGAGCACAACCTTGCCAAGGTTGGGGTCGCGAGTCCGAGTCTCGTTTTCCGCTCCAAAAGAACTCACTCAAGCAGTGAGTTTTTTTTTAAGACTCAGTTCTTTTCTTAACGCCCAGGTGGTGGAATAGGTAGACACGCGGGACTTAGACTGCTCTTTGAAGTTGAAAAGAGCGCATTTGAGTGCACTTTCCGAAAGGAGAGATGTAGAATGTCGTAAATTCAAGGAAGCCTTAACGGGTAATGCCGATGGTAATCTTGAGCCAAGCCGCATAGCGGAAGGTGCAGAGACTAGACACGACACACCTAATGACCAATAGTCTATGGTGAAGGAATAGTCCGGACCACAAACAACAAGGTGGCGAAAGCCATAGTGGTAAGAAAATCCCGTGGCCCGAAAGGGCTGTACGGGTTCGATTCCCGTCCCGGGCACTTATCAAAATCTGCAAGTATTGAATTATCAATCACTTGCAGATTGTTTCTTTATAAGAGAATATTGATTGGGCCAACAATAACCGTTTCTGCTCCCCTTTGTAGCAATGCCGTAGCAGCTGTGGCTTTGGCTCTCGTATGGCATCTTTATGCCAAGTCATTCCTAAACCGAAAATCAACGTCCACGCTTTAATGCACCACACCACACTCTGACGATGGTAAGCGTGGACGATGGGGCAATTTTGCCTCACCATCCACGCCAATCCTCCTCGCAAGAGCATTCTGGGCTAATAAACGTGGACGTTGATTTTTGGTTTAGCGAATAGTTCCCGCCGTGCATCACTGCCCGAAAAAGACCTGTCCATGCGAACTTTGCCTGAGTGCATTCCTGCAAGGTTTCGGTGGACAGGTGTACCCTTTCTGGTGAGGCCTGTCCAAGTGACCACTGTCACAATGCATTCTTGACGAACTTGTATGGACAGGTATTTTTCATGTTCGCAGGTTCATGTGAAGTATGCACTCTTCGCCACTACTGATTAACCTCCAGACTGTTCAGTCCATGCATTTTCGTGCTATAGGTCAATCAAATTCTTTGTAAACCGGGTTATTTATCCCTGCGGACTCCTACTGCTGGGTGTCCTTTGGGTGTTTTGCCTTTTCAAAGAATTCGGCCTGAAGTGCAGGGCCAACCTTATCGTTCTTCACCGCCTTTATCTTTTCAGCAAGGAACTTTGCACCTTCCAGATTGGAGTATTCTCCAAGCTCCACATTTGACTGCGATGGTTCACCGGCAAAGTGGTTAGGATAATCGGCATACCAGAAGATTGATGGACGAAGTCTCTCCAGAGGAAGCCTGTTCAGAGCCTTGCCGTTCTGGGTTGACGCCTGATCCAGCTTCACCAGATCGGGGCGGGCAGCCATAAGTTCGGATGTCTCCTGTTCTCCTGCATGTTCGCCGCTGTAGGTCTTGATCATCTTTGCAATCTTCTCCCTCACCTCTTTCTTTTCACCGAACAGAGTTTCATAAACAATATAGTCACGATCCGAATTCAACTGGCTCTGGCAGAAAAGATTCACCAGGGCATTGTTTCCTCCGTGCTGGCTGAAAAGAATGATTTTCTTGCAACCATTGCGCGCCACTTCGGCACAGGTCTCTTCAAGCATCTTAAGGCAGAGTTCTGTTGAATAGGCAACGGTGCCTGGCTGATGTCTGGCTTCGTTAATCTGTCCCACGTAGAAGGTAGGGAAAACAATGGCATATTCCATCTCAGCGGCCATCTTTGCAAGGTGCTCTGCCAGAATGCAGTCAGTGGCCAATGGCAGATGCGGACCGTGCTTTTCCAGCACTCCCATTGGAATGATGCATACACCTTCCGCCTTTTCCACGGCTTTGGCAAAATCAGGACCTGTAAGCTCCATCCAGCTTACTGAAAGTTTTTCACTCTGCGCCTGGCAGTATATGCAACTGAGAATAAATGTTGCTATCAGTATTATTCTTTTCATGATTAATCGGTATTATTTGTTCAAGCCACGGTTCTCAAGAAGGCCATCAACCTTAGGCTGGCGGCCGCGGAAGTTCTGATACATCTCGGAGCCCTTGCTTATTCCGCCAGGAGTGAGAATCTGCTTGCGGAATCTCTTTGCAACCTTCTGATTGAAGATGTCTCCTGTTTCCTTGAATGCCTGGAAAGCGTCGCAGTCAAGCACCTCAGCCCAGATATAACTATAGTAGCCGGCACTGTATCCACCGCCGATGGAATGGCTGAAATTTGTTACGCTGTAGCGAGGAAGAATCTGCTTTGGAATACCTCTTTCCTCAAGCTTCTTTGTCTGGAAAGCCATTACGTCAAGATTTGCAGGAACCTCCGTGAGAACATGAAGGTCCATGTCAACGTATGAAGCTGCAAGATATTCCACTGTTGCGAATCCCTGTCCGTATTTGTTGCTGGCAACTATCTTGTCTACAAGTTCCTGTGGAATGACCTCTCCTGTCTTATAATGCTTTGCATAAACCTTGAGCACCTCCGGTTCGAATGCCCAGTGCTCGTTTATCTGTGAAGGAAGTTCAACGAAATCACGCTCTGTTCCAACAACTCCGCTGTAATGGACATTGCGGAAGAATGAATGAAGCGCATGTCCGAACTCATGGAACATGGTTTCAACATTGTCTATGGTCTGAAGAGCAGGTTTGTCCGCAGATGGAAGAGTCATATTGCATACATTGCATACTATTGGCTGGATTCTCTGCGCACCATCATACTTCTGACCGCGGAAGCTTGTGCACCATGCACCCGCGCCCTTGCCGTCACGAGGGAAATAATCGCTGTAGAATATGGCTATCACATTACCGTCCTTGTCAATCACGTCCCAGGATTTTGCAGTTTTCTCATAAACAGGATACTCATCTGTCCTTTCCCTGAATGAAAGGCCGTAAAGCTTACCTGCAACGTAGAAGATTCCTTTCTGAACATTGTTAATTTCAAGATATTCCGAAACAAGCGACTCGTCAATGTTGTACTTTGCCATCTTTGCCTTGTCCTGATAGTACATGTAGTCCCATCTCTGTGGCTCGCCCTTGACCTTGTCCGCCTTCATCATAGCCTTGATATCGGCAAGTTCCTCCCTGGCTTTTTCAACTGCAGGAGCCCATATCTGGTCCAGAAGCGCATATACGTTCTCCTTGTTCTCAGCCATGCGGTCCTTGAGCTGCATTGCAGCGAAATCGGTGTAGCCCATGATCTTTGCCTTTTCAAGACGCAGGGCTATGATTCTGGCTGCAATGGCCTTGTTGTCATATTCATCGTTGTGGTTGCAACGGTTGTTGTACATCTCATAGACCTTCTTCCTCAATTCCCTGTTCTTACAATACTGAAGTACAGGATTGCAGCTCGGACGCTGCATGTTGAAGCTGTACTTACCCTCCTTGCCAATGCTCTTTGCAAGAGCTGCAGCACGGTCTATGTTAGCCTGAGGGAGTCCCTCGAGTTCCTTTACATTGTCAACTGTAACGTATGTGTTGTTGGTATCGTGCAGAAGATTCTGACCGAACTTCAATTGAAGTTTCGAGAGCTCGAGATTCAGCTCGGATATTCTTTTCTGATCCTGTTCGTTGAGGAGGGCTCCGCCGTTCACGAATGAATTGTAGGTCTTTTCAAGCAGACGCTGCTGCTCCTTGTTCAGGTTATACTTAGCCTTATTGTCATATACGTATTTCACCTTTGCGAACAACGCCTTGTTCATTCTTATGGCATTACCGTGTGCGGTAGTGAGAGGTGACATCTCACTTGCAAGCGCCTGAAGCTCCGCCGTTGAGCTTGCACCTTTAAGAACGCTCCATATTCCGGCCTTGTCAAGAAGTTCTCCGCTTCTGTCAAGAGCCACTATCACGTTTTCAAAAGAAGGCTCGTCCTTGCAGTCAACAATGGCCTGAATCTCCTTTGCGTCCTCATCCAGGCCCTTGAGCATGGCCTCGCGGTAATTCTCAATGGTGAGTTTCTCGAAAGGAGGAATTTCATACGGAGTACCGTATTTCTTGTCAAGAATAGGATTCTGGGCGAATGCCAGGCCTGCCACTGCAAGCATAGCAACTGATAGAATGAAACGTTTCATGATCATATATTAAAATTAATATTCCTACATATATTGTAAAGTCAAATTTAACAAATTATTACGCTCGCTCAAAGCGGTATGTCACTGGAATATAAAAAAATTCGCCCCGGAAAGGCGAATTTTTTCAGATGAAATCTCTTTACTTGTCTTTATTAGATTTGGACTTGCCGAGTTTGGGCTTTTCAACCTGTATTGTCAATCTGACATCCTGATTGTCTGTAGCAATAGTTATATAATCCCTCTCCAAAGCCCCTAATGTGCTGGCAAACCAATCCTTCATCTTTCCTGCGAACTTCCTTTGATATTTCTCCACTTTTATTACAAGTTTGCTCATATCTCCATTATCGTTATAAACTTCAATGTCTTCAGGTTTATGTACCACGTGCCAGGTAGTATTGCAAAAAAGGTCAACAATTACAAGATCTCCCTTTGCCTTTAAAAGAAGGTAATTAGGTTTTTCCGGATCTCTCCATACATATCCGTTGTCTACAACAAGTCTCTCCTGTTCCGAACGCTGGCGTATCTGAAGGGCGACATCCGTAGTGTCTCCATTTTCAATTGTATTTCTGAAATAGACAAGGCATTTGCGCTCGTGCCCTGTGAAATTCTGGTCACACGTAATTTCAACTTCATGGAATGCCTTGCTTACGCTCATTACCTTGCACCATTCCTCCAGACTCTCAACCTCCCATTCCCCCACCTTACTGTTCACCATCACAGTCTGCTCTTTAGGAATACCGCCGAACACCAATCTGGTCTGGTTAATTGTGAAAGGATCTTCAACAGCCTTTTTTGGAGACGGCTTAGGGCTGCTTCTCATTCTGTCAAGATACGGCTTTAGCGTTGGCTTCAGTTTTGGATCCAGTGCAATTGCATTATCCAATAATATTCTGGCATCTGCATATTTCCCGACTATCATTAAATCCTTAGCTGTGTCAACCATTTCCTGAATTGATTCCTGAGCCTGCAACGGAGCAGGCACGTGACACATTAAACAAGAAGAGAATATAACCACGAGTAAAATGATTCCGGTCTGCTTCATAGCCATAAATCGTTATTCATTTGTGATCCAATGTTGTCAATGCGATTGTTCAGCCCTTCAATGAAAGCATTCAGAAATTCATTCCCGATCTCTTCCACATCAAAACTCTTTCTTATCAAAGTATCTTTCGCACTTGCAATTTTCTGAATTATTACTTTTTCCACCTCTGCCCTCCGTTCCTTGGTTGAGATGGACAGCTTGTCTCCGAAACTGCTCTCTATCAACTTTATCTCATCCAATGCATCCAGATATGATTCTTCAAAATGCTTATCAATAGATATTTCCAGCATAGCATCCCCTTCACCTATAAGAGACCAAGCTTTCTTTATGCTTAGAACACTCAACGAGTCATTCTTCATTATCTCCATCTGCTCCAAAGCAATCCTTTTCTTTTCTTTAATCCTGTTCCAGAAAACCGAAGCGCCAAAAATCATCAAGGATGCAATCACGATGGAAATGAATATCATGTTAAGTGTCCTGTATTGCCTTCTCCCTGTGACATAACGGTCGGCTTCCTCCGCCAGCATTCTAGCTTCAGGTCTGTTTGCAGGATTAGGGTCAAGGCACTTGCAGACAATCTGAACAAGACGGCTTGAATATTCGGAAGAAATGCCTGCCATATGAACTCCGGCTCTCTGGGCTTTCCCTCCGCTTTCTCCGAAAGGCAGCTTCCCAGTCATAAGTTCGCATAACGATGCGCCAAGAGACCAGATATCGCCAGCCTTGTCGGGAACCGAATTTTCTTCAAACCGTTCCGGCCCCATATACGCAATGGTACCGCTGGCCATCGTATTGCTGCTGGTCAAAGTAGTTTGCCTGATTTTGGCACTGATGCCAAAATCACTTATCATATAACATTTATTCTCCCCATCTGTGCCTATCATAATATTCCCGGGCTTTATATCCTGATGGACAACAGGAGGTTTATGACTATGGAGATATGCCAAACCACCTGCAACATCGCGGAGAATACGCCAGATATCAGCTTCCGGGACCTTTGTCCTGCTATTGACAATATGCTCCAGCGTACCTTCCTCACAATATGGGAGAACCAGATACGGCATACGCTTCCAACAACCATAATATGCAGGACGAAGAAGGTTGGTATGATTCATATCCGACACCAGAGCAAATTCTTTTCTGAACATTTCAATGCCTTCGTCGTCCAGTTCATGCTCAGGAGAATAGTAGATTTTTATCGCTACCTGTACCTTGGCCATATTGTCCTCCGCCAACCATACCTCAGAAAAACCTCCTTTTCCAAGCAAAGTCAACAGATTGTATCTGCTGTCGAATATGTAGTTCGGATGAAGCATAAAAGAAAGGGGAAGCTATACTATATTACATTATGCAAAATTAAATTTTCTTGAGCGGATTGCCAAACAAAACCATCACTTATTTGACCTCTGTACTACATACCGGCCGCACTGCCTGACCATAGTTACGGCGATAACGGCCAATGCGGAACGCTTTTTGGGAAAGGTAAACATATCGTGCACTGTATGAATAGCTTTCAGATAGTGATGCTGTCCAATAGTAACCTTCCCTGCCGGCATAATTTACGGATTTGGCATTGCTGTATCCGGTAGCCGGCAGAAAAATTGAATTACCATTAAAAGCGCTGGTAATGCGATACCCATTAACTCCGTTCATGGATGTCCATACCCAGGTACATTTGTTCATCAATTCCTTGAATTCCGCCTCCGTAGGCATCCTCCAATCTCCACCCCAGTTGACGCTGGCAGCATCATCTTCCCGCTCAAGGACAAAAATGTAGTCCACCTGTCCACAGTCTTCTCCTGCTACGTACTTGGAAAACTTGACATTTTCGTAACTGTCCCCCTCAATACGGTACTGCAATGAAGACCATGAATAATCATTTTTGCAGTTTGTTTCCCCCCATGCAAAATAAGCCCCATAATCCTCCGGATTCGCCGCCCCCACGTTGCGAGTTGCCCACTTAACACTCAAGCCCAGATCAACGCCCTCGCAGGCAGCAGGCTTTGCAATTGTAAATAACGTATCGGGAGTTGCCGTATTGACAAGTTCGGCGCTTACGTTTGCCGAATTGCCAGATGCTGAAGATTTATAGGAAGTTCTCAACCAGATTACCAGCATGGCTACCGCAACCCCAGCTAGCAAGCCGAAAAGCCAAGTAACCGAAGGCTTGGATAAAAAAATATGGCAAGGTCTGGAAGCAGGTACAGAAACAGGCTCGGAAGAATGCTGCGCCTCGTCTGTTGCAATTCGTACTGTTTTCTCACTATCTTCCACACCGACATTTACGTTGCCCTCCAACACGACATCAAGGAGCGCAATAAATTCAGACACGCTCTGGGGCCTTTCTTTCCTGCGAGGCCGCATAGCCTGTTCAATGGCATTCATTACAACCGGACTTACTCCGTGAATCATCGGAACACCTTCTTCATTTACAACGGATGCCTCTGGTGGATTTAAACCTGACAGGAGAGCATACAATGTTGCACCCAAAGAATATATATCTGTAGCAGGGGTGAATGAATTGATATCTGAGCCCTGAAGGTATTGCTCCAGCGGAGCATATCCTTTGCTGATTCCCACTGGAGTAGTGCTTGTTTGAATTCCAGCCTCATCGTAATGTTTCGAAATTCCGAAGTCAATCAACTTCAATACGCCGTCTTCGGTTATGAGAACATTTGAAGGCTTCACATCAAAGTGTATGATGCCCTTGTTGTGAATATATGAAAGCGCCAATCCAATCTGGTGTATATAGTCCAATGCAAGCTGCTCATTCAATGCTTTCCCTGACTTGATAATGTCACCAAGGCAAGCACCGCCAATGTGTTCCATCACGTAATACGCAGTACCGTTCTCCTCAAAAACATCGTGTATTTTCACTATATGCTCATGGTCCAGACCTGCTATCATTCTGGCCTCTCTTATGAACTTGTTCTTAAACTTGGACACGAGCTCCCGATTGCTCGCTGTTGGAACAGTCACCAAAGACGTGTTCGCATCACGTTCGCAACTGTCCTTCATGAAAAATTCCTTGACAGCCACTTTCCTGCGGAGCAACACTTGCTCCGCCTCATAGGTAATGCCGAATCCGCCTTGGCCCAGGGTTCTTTCAATGCGATACGCACCATGCTGTAGCAAGGATCCGCTTTGCAATTCTGTGCTTGACATATTTTTTGTTTGTATGACACAATTTAAGCAACTCTTTCTAAAAGAACAAATTAGTCTTTCAGATGAAGTGACTTCCGCTGTCAAGCGGAAATCATCTTAGAACATGCGAACATCTATTGCGGATACACCCTCAAGAGTGTTGAGCGTGACCTTATTGCCACCGCTTACAACTGCTCTTACCTCGTGCTCCTTGCCCTGCTCAGCTCTTGGATAGGTATATTTAGCACTTGTTGAATAATCAACAGGAGTGCTCTCGTCGCCCCACATAATGTAACCGCTCACACTTTCACCCTCTACAACAGGCGCTGTTACGCTGGTAGCATTGGTTGTGAAACCAAAGCTGTTTCCACCACCGCCCTGAGTAATTGTCAGGTTCTTTGAGAAACCTGTTCTAGAAAGTGATTCAAAAGCAATGTCGGCACTGCGGTCATTGTGAGAAGTGCTGCTTTCAACAACAATGAACCCTTTGAGTTCTATTACATCACCCAATGTCTCGCCATCCTCGAAAAGTTTTCTTGGATCAACACCCTGCCCAAGATCAAGAGATATCCACTCAGGCGCATCGATTTCAAAGTTCATGTTGGTAACAATCTTAACAGCCAGCTTCTCTCCGTATGGAGCAGCCTCTGTCTTGTCCGTTGTAATCTCAAATACAGGGCGAGCGGACTGAACGACTGATACAGTATCCAAATAGTCTCCGTGGAAGAAGAGCACCTCTGCCTTGCGCACTGTAGCTTCTGTATTCTCATTTGCCCTGAACTTATAGATGCGCTCTGTTACCGGAGCCTTTGTATTTGCTGGCATGAGCCAGTTAGAACCTGAAAGGAGCTTGTACTCGCAATCTATATTAGCCTTGATCTTCACGTCAACGTCACCGCCTTTCTCAGTTGTAAACACGTATGCCTCCTCAACTATCACAGTGGCCTTTTCTGCCTGCTCATAGGTAATGGTCTTGGTTGCATTGCCTGAAGTAACGCTTATGTTGGCAGTTCTGGCCGCTGATTCAGTGTTCTTCTCAGCGTAAACCTGCACGGTGGTCTTTGAGCCTTTTGTCTTGACTGTCCATTTGCTCATGCTTGTTGTGAGCCATGATGCAGAACTTGAAATGGAGCAGTCCTTGTCCGCCTGTATTGTGAATGAAAGCGATCCACCATAGTCCTCAAAAGCGGTCTTGTCTGCGGTAAGTATGAGGGATGTGGAATCATCACCATCGCTCTTTGAGCATGATGCTGTGAGCATCATACCGAAAACGAGAACAACCCAAATCAAACTGCTGCCTATTTTCCTTATTTTTTCAATATTTCTCATAGTAATATGATTTTCTTAGTTGATAATTTATTGAATCCTTGCACAAACTTCTGACCATTATTCCACAGAATTGTCAATAGGAAGTGTGATTGATTTGGTAACGTCCCAATATGAGAGTTCAAGTGTGTATTTGCCTGCGGAAAGTGAACCTGTGTCAATTGAAATGACAAGTTCGTTATATGTAACTGCCGATGTGACAACATTGCCGTCCTTGTTCTTAAATTTCCAGCTGAATTCTGTTGCGCCTGTTGATTCGTCAATTACATCGTTATATGGGAGAATGAACGACATTGTCCTGCTGCTCTTGTCGTATGAGAACTTCACGTATTTGATGAAATCCTCCTTCTGTCCTGCGGGATAAACAATACCTTTCACATCATCCTCATAGAAATTCATCTTTGTCCATCCTGTCTTGCCTTCCGGCTGGTAATACAACTGAACCTGTTCACCTGCCTTTACAATCGTGCCGGCACTGAAAGTATAGGTTGCAGGACTATATCCGTGCCGAGGAGCGAGATTCGTATGGCTCTTTGTAACCATTGTGGGTTTAAGCTTGTTGTCAATGCCTCTTATTCCTGCACCTGTCTTTCCTGTGAATGGTGCGTTGCCGTCATTGTACCAGTCAGCCGCCACGCTAAATGATTGTCCCATAACGTAAGGGGCAGTTAATGTAAGGTCTGTTTCCAGACCCAGACGAGCTTCTACAACAGGGCTGCCGCCTGCATCCGGCTTGATGTTGAAAATTGCATCAACGCTGGCTCCCCATTCGTCCATTGAAGTAACATAGTAGAAGCCATTGGATGAACCGCCCCATCCGAAGTTTATATAAACATAATCATTGCCTCTGTAACCTGCGCCAACAAACTCGTGACCTCCGCTGCCCTGCGTGCTCTGAGCGCCGAAAATCAAAGGTCTGTTGTTGTCAATGTCATCGTGAATGAATTTCACCCACTGCGCCTTTGTGCAGGCTTCCCTGTACACGAAACGAATGCTCTTGTCATATTTGAAATATGTTGTGAGTGCAGGCGCAATATCCTCTGAAAAAGCTCCGGAGCCGCTTGTTGTATATTGCATCTCAACTGCTGCACCGCAATCTGCCATAAGCCTTGCAACAGCTGTTCCTTCAGCTTCTGACCATCTGCCTGACTTGTATTCCATAAGCATGTTGTTCCAATCGTATGCATACCCGAGCTCAATGGCAGGAACATTGATGCCGCTTGGAGTGGTGTATGCAGGTATTGTTCCAACACCGCAGTCAGGCCAGTTATGATATCTCATTACTATTGCCATTGCTGTTGCAACACAACCGGTTACACAGTGTGAACTGCCCTGCATCGGAGTAAGGCTATTATAAGGGTTGTTCTGGTCCCATAGTGCTGTCTCAAGAACCTTTTCGGTTTCGTCATTCATATTAGGATTGGATGGCGTTGCATTTGGATGTGTCCTGTAGTATTTCACCTCGCCCTCAAGCATCTTGAGATAGAACTTCACGTTTTCAGGCATGTTCTCGGTAACGAAAGCGTTGTCATTGGAATAAGCGAGTATAGGACCAACTGCATCATCACCTGATACAATTACAAAAGAGTGGTTCATTTCGTCCGAACAGATGAAATATTCTTCTCCAACCGTCTTCTTCACCATTTTCAGATTCCTTGGTGATTTTGGACTTGTGGCCATTCTGACTCTGCTTGAGTTGAGGAACTCACCTGCAATCTGCATAGCCTGCTGCTGTGTGATTCTGTTGCCGGCAAATACCATGAAAGGTATCACCAAAGCAAAGAATGATAACAAAAGTTTTTTCATAATATTGAATTTAATTTGAATCATCGAGGTGTAAGATACTAGAACTCAGGGGTGAATTCCTTGAGGAAGCGCAAGTCGTTTTCAAAGTACAGGCGGAGGTCCTTCACCTGCCATTTTAGCATTGCTATCCTCTCAACTCCCATTCCAAATGCAAAACCGGTATATTGCTTTGAATCTATTCCGTTAGCCTCAAGTACGTTTGGATCAACCATTCCGCAACCAAGGATTTCAAGCCAGCCTGTTCCCTTGCAGATGTTACAGCCCTTTCCGTGGCATATGTTGCAGCTCACATCAACCTCCGCACTAGGTTCGGTGAACGGGAAGTAGGAAGGACGCATCCTTATCCTGGTCTCCTCTCCGAACATCTCCTTTGCAAAGAGGAGTATGGCCTGCTTGAGGTCTGCGAAACTTACGTTTTTATCAATGTAAAGGCCTTCTATCTGATGGAAGATGCAATGCGCCCTTGCGGAGATTGCCTCGTTCCTGAACACTCTTCCCGGACAGATGATTCTTATTGGCAGAGGCATTTTCTCCATTGCTCTTGCCTGAACAGAAGAAGTATGGGTTCTGAGCAATACAGGGTTGTTTCCGTTTGCTATGAAGAAAGTGTCCTGCATATCCCTGGCAGGATGCTCAGGCGGGAAGTTCAATGCACCGAACACGTGCCAGTCGTCCTCAATCTCGGGACCCTGAGCAACCGCATATCCGAATTTTGTGAAAATATCAATAATTTCCTCTCTGGTAATGGATATTGGATGTCTGCTGCCAAGATCGAGCGTATCGCCCGGCATGGTATAGTCGAAATCTTCATTTACTTTCTGGGAAATTTCCGAAGCGCTGGCCCTGAGTTCCTCAATCTTCACCTGTGCCGCATTCTTGAGTGCGTTGAGCTGCTGTCCGAACATCCTTTTCTGCTCGGGAGCAACCGTCCTGAATTCATCGAACAGGGCTGTTATGCTTCCTTTCTTTCCAAGAAGCCTCACTCTTATATCCTCCACCTCCTGCGCACTGCCAGCCTTGAGTTCCCCTATTTCCTTCAACAACTGTTCTATCTTCTCTTTCATGGTTTCTCTTTGTTATCTAAAGAATGAAATATGCTCATTTTAATGAATGTATTCTGCAAATTTAGGAATTTTATTGGAATTCCGATAGGTCATTCACGGCGAGGTCCGTCATAAGATTCTTGATGGCTTTCACATCCTTAGGGCAGATCATCAGAACATCGTCCGTATCAACTATCATATAGTCCTTCAGACCATTCACCGCAATGAGTTTGCCCTTCTTCGAAGTCATGACCACACTGCCCTTGACTTCTTCCAGAAGCACATTATCAGCCTTTACCAGATTGAGATTGACATCCTTTGGAGCATGTTTGTACAGCGATGGCCAGGTACCAAGGTCACTCCAGTCGAAATCTGCCACAAAGACCCTTGTCCTGGAAGTCTTTTCCATTACGCCGAAACTTATGGAAGTGCTGTTCACAGACTCATATACCTCCTTTATGAAATGCTTCTCGTTTATGGTATCATACAGATGCATTCCATCCTTGAAGGAATGGGCTATTTCCGGAATGAATTTTTCCATTTCCGCAGCAATGGTCTGAAGATTCCATATGAAAATCCCCGAATTCCAGTAGAACTCCCCGCTGTCAACAAAGACCTTGGCCAGAGCCTCGTCGGGCTTTTCAGTGAAAGTCTTGACCCCGTAGGATACTTGACCCTCGATTCTGGCCATATCCTGCCGGTTTATCTGAATATATCCGTAAGCGGTTTCCGGCCTTGTAGGTTCCACGCCTATTGTGAGCAACTCATTGTGAGCCGCACTGTAATCCAAGGCAATTTTCATTGTTTCCAGAAACTTTGCCTCATCCAGAATCAGATTGTCAGCAGGAGTTACAACAGCACAGGCGTTCCTGCTCTTCTTGAGAATCTTGTAGGTGGCGTAAGCTATACAAGGAGCCGTATTCCTTCTGTGAGGTTCCGCCAATATGTTTTCCTGAGGTATTGAAGGAATCTGTTCCTTTACAAGATCCGTGTATTCCTGAGATGTAACTACATATATGTTTTCGGTGTACATTATCTTCTCAAAGCGCCTGAAAATCTCCTGCAGGAAGGTACGACCGTGGTCAATGATGTCAAGGAACTGCTTAGGTTTTGAATTTCTGCTGATTGGCCAGAAACGGCTGCCATTTCCACCGGCCATGATAATACAATACTGATCTGCGTTTCTCATCGTGCAATAAATACTAAAAATCGCATTCTATTAACCCGTAACCGCATTGAATGCGTCTTCAATAACTTCAACACAAGGCTTTCCGCCAACATCAAAGTTAACTAAAACAATGTCAAAAACTGCATCTTTCAAGATTTTTCTGGACTTGAGATAGGAATCAGCCGCCTTGAGCAGTCTTTGACGCTTTTCGCGGTTCACCCGTAAAAGAGGGCTGAAAGGACCGCCAGAACCATAGTTCTTCCTGTCAAAAGAGCTCTTGACTTCAACGAAATGAATGGCGCTGCTGCCATCCATGATCAGGTCTATCTCCTTGTGTCCAATGCGTACATTGCTCCCAAGAAAGACTAGCCCCCGCCTGAGCAGTTCCTCCAACGCCGCTTTCTCACCGGCACTTCCCTTGTTCAGGGAATTCCCATCTTTCACATTATTTCTCCCACACATGCTCCATATATTCGATTTCAAAAACAGGTTCGCCAAGCGGCCTGAAATCAGGGCTGACTGCATACCGTCCGCCGGTTTTTGTTTCTGCCGGTGGCACGGCCTTGTCCAGTGACTTGAATCTTGCCATATCAAAGCTTTCTCCCACTATGCCATATATCCTTTTCATTATCTCATAGCGCGAAACGGCATTGTAATAAAGGATATTGTCAATCATGCAGGAAGCCTGCTCGCTTCTCCAGAAGGCATCTATGAACTCATATGCACCCTGATAGTAGCTCACATAGTCATAATCGCTATCTTTTGCCAAAGCAGGCCAAGGGCTGTCTGAAGGCCACAGTTCAGATGCAGGGTCGTTGGTCTGCGATACATTGTAATTATATCCGTAACTGTGCCAGTCCTTCAAGGTTGCGCAATGCTTGTCATATTCCTCCTTCTTCTCGGCCTTATGATAGTACTGGTATTCATCGGCCAGACGCCCTATTCCGTGTCCGCCGAACTCGTGGGAAAGCACCTTTGCGAACTGCCCCTCCTTTATGGAGCCCCTGTATACAGGTATCATTCCTATACAGGAAGCCTTGGTTACAACAGGAGGCGTGGCGGAGCTTACTGAGAGCGAAGTATAGCAGGTTCCGGCATATACATCATTTACATTGATGGGCATGCAGATGAACAGATTCTTCTCATCTATCTGAATACCCAGCTGGGAGGCCGCACCGCTGATAGTTGAAATGGCAAGGTCATAATTGCAGGAAATGGACGTGGATTTGCCGCCCTCCCAGATGCACTTGTAGAATGTATCCTTTGAACTGCCGGCCTTGTTGCTCATCCCGCTTTCCTTGCTTGGAACTGCCACCTGAACTATTGTGAACAGGTCCTTCATGCTTGCGTAAGGTTCAATTGCGAACAAGGCGCTTATGGCTTCCGCCACGTTCTGCTCGAACAGACCTCCGTCCTCTATCTGGGAAGATGTATACCCATCGCCGGTGAAAAATAATACAGGAGGGCGGGAAGCCTTGCCTTTCTGAAGAATTCTGGTCTTGCCTGCTATGGTGGAGTTTATCTGGGTAACGCTTACGGTCTTGTCAAGATGTCCTCCAGAAACGCTTACGAGTGCCGTGCGTACTCCGCCTGTGTTGTTTTCATTTGCAGAAAGCGTGACCGTGACTTTCTGGCCGGCCTTGCCGGAAGAAGGCGACACATTGAGAGGAATATCACCGCTGTGAACTATTGTCCAGTCTCCGCTGCAATGAACCGTGAAGCTTACAGGGCTGCCCTTGGCATCCATTGAAAGCGAACTTTGGCTCAGCTCCAGAAAGACCTGTTCGGTCTTTGTGCAGGAAACCGGATATGCCAGTGAAAGAATCAGCGCAAGTATTCCATAGATTTTCTTCATAATCCTCCAGATTGACAATAAACTTTTCAAAGTTAGTGCTTTGGGTTCAGATTATCAACAATTGAAAAAGGACTCTCGGAAAATCCGAAAGTCCCTTTCTACAAAAGCACTGGTAAGATTATCTCATTATTCTTTCAATATGAGCTTTACCGTTGAATTTGCCTTTGCTCTTTGCCTTAACAGGCTGACCGTTGAAGCTCAAGCCGGTCTTAGGCTCACCATTGTAGTCATTGAGCTTATGCTCCTTGTTAGGGAGTACCTTTGCAACACTGTTTGGTGTAGCAGGTGTAAGGATAAAGTCAGTGAATTCATAAGCACCACCGAGCGCCCAGCCTGAAGCTGTCTGCTGAAGGATGAGAATTTCACTCAATTCATTGTATACTGCCATTTCTGTAAGACAAGGAAGCAGGGTACCATCACCCAATCTCTTGAAGATGTAGCAGTTGTAATCAGTTGAATAGAAACTTCCTGCTGTTGAGCTTCCAATGTATGCATAAATCTTTGCAGACGAATTGATCATACCGCCCAAGAAACTTGGATACTTGATACCAGCTGAAGGTGCGTCAGAAATCTTTGTTTGATCCTCTGTAGCCATCTTGAAGCTGACAGGACCATACTGGATAAGACCGGTAGCTGCAAGTCCATCTTCTGAAACCTTGGCAATCTCAACACTGGCGCCATCTGCTGCAGGACAGGTATATGTTCCTACATAGTCGTCGATTGTTGCCTCATCATCAAAGAGATAGAAGTGGTCTGTGTAGTTTGCACCAAGAACAGCGCCATCCTTGCTTACAACATCGTAGTTGATGTTTGCGCCGGCTCCCTCGCTGATGTCAGCATTCTTCATTGCCATATATACCTCAACTCCTGCCATGATTTCCATACCGAAATCCTGAATCTTGTATACATCAGGTAGAGCGAGTTTGCCTTTCTTGTTTATGTTGAAGAAGATATCGTAATCATTTACAGCATAATCAGGAATAGCATATACAGTACCGTACTTTTCAGCCAGATCGGCCTCCTTTTCAGGATCGGTAGCTTCGCCAATGTAAATAGGAGCACCGGCATATGTAAACTCAAATGCTTCGCAAATCTGATAAGAACTTGGTATATATTCAACAAATGTGTAATCTCTGTTGAAATCATCACCCATATTATTCTCATCAAGATACAGGATGGTATTGAAAGCATCGTAGAAATATCCTTCCAAATAATCATATGTTTCAGGAAGATCTGTGTACATTTCCTTGAATTCAATAATACCCTTTCCAGCATCATAAGTGCCTAAAGCCCTGTATTTAGAAGCAAAGGCTCCATAATCGGTACCTCCCCAGAGCGCTCCTGCACCATCAAGAGCAACTCCAAGACATTGCCTTTGAGCCTCAACCTGGCTTGCATTGGTGGCATCTATTTCAAAATAATAGTCACCATCCATATCGTTCATATCTGAAGCAAGATTAACGAACGGGCAGTTTTCAGACTTGGTAATGTTCTTCACTCTGAAGATGTTTGCATCAGAACGTTTTTCAACAACTACCGGATATATCAAATAATCAGGATAATCCTTTGCCTCAGCACTATAAAGATAAGAGAAGAAATTGTTCTGGAAAATGCTCTTTGTCTCCACTCTCTGCCAGGAAGCGCGGACGTCTCTCTTGAAAGTAACGGTGAAAGAGTATGTCTTGCCTGAAATTACAGCGTCGGACTCCGGAATTGTGAAAGTTGTTGTACAAGACTGGCCTTCTCCCAAACCGCGGAGGTGAACCACAGGTGATTTCTGAGTCTCACCCTCGTTGAACACAAGGTTGTCAACTGTAACGCTTGCTGAACTTTTTGGATCCTTGCTTACCTGAAGCTGCAATGTAACAGCATCTGTTGCAAGTGCTCGTGTAATGACTACATCATCAACATTGACATCCGCCTCGCCCTCATCTACTGAAAGACCGTATGAGCAGGATGTAGAACCTGTGAGAGAGAAGTTTGTTGAACTTGTCTCCTTGTACTTTTCGCCTTCATTATCCTTGTTGCAGGATACGGTTGCAAAAACAACCATAAGGGCTACTGCTATTAAACTATATATTTTCTTCATATTGTATAAGTCTTGTTAGGTTCAATTAAATACCGCTTCCAACAGGATTCTGGTCTGTATTTATATCCATGTTAACGTTTGCGTCGAACTCGCTCTGAGGAATTGTGAGAACCCAGTCCCAGGTTTCAGGATTGTTGCACTTCAATGTATTGAGAGCGGAAATACCGTTTGCAGGGTGACCCATCTCCTCTGTCCTTACGAAACCTTGTTTCAAACGTTTGATGTCATAAACACGGCCGTATTCGCCCCAGAGCTCGATTCTTCTCTGGAGAATGATCTCCTCAAGGAGAGAGCCTGTCTCATCTGTTGTGAGAGTGCCCATTGCTGTACCAGTCTTTGACGTTGACCAACCAGCACCAACACGCTGTGACATAAGCTCCTTAAGTGTTGCCTGAGCTGCATCATCCTGACCGCTGCGGCATTCAGCCTCAGCCTGAAGAAGAAGCATCTCCTCCGCCCTCATATAAATACGGTCACAGATTGAATTCACATAGTTTGCAGATGAAGCATCCTTGCTTACATCAAAGAGGAATTTCTCCTGAAGAAGCTCGAAACCGTCAACAGGCTCTGCGCTCCACCAGCCACGGCGTGCGTCACCTGACTCTATCTTGGAGTAAAGCCACTGGCTGCAGCATTTTGGAGCTGCCTTGCCATAACCACCCCAATAATAGTCCATATGTGCCATGAACTGAGGGTTTGTGGTTGTCTGGTCCTGAATTGTGAGGAAGCCCCACATTACACTGTTATTGTTAACACTGTTGAAACCATTGCAAACATTAGCCTTTGTAAGGATAGCGGCTTTGCTGCGAGCCTCCTTTGCAAGACTTGCTATAGCTTGCCAGTCCTGGGTTGTCTTTGCAGTGTAGGAAAGGATTCTTGCCTTGATACCCTGAGCAACGCTGAGATCAATGTGAGACTTGTCACTTCTTGCGTGCGCGTTTGTGAGGCAGTTGATTGCATCATCGATGTCGGCAATTGCCCTGTCATAAACGTTCTGAACGGTTCCTCTTGGCTGTCCCTCGGTTCCTGCTGCAGATGGCTCTGTATAAACAGGAACACCAGGCTCATTCTCGTGGCCAACGTATGTTCTTGCGAACATTACTGCAAGAGCGTGATAGCAGTATGCCCTGATTGCCAGAGCCTGACCAAGAACATAATTCCTGTCCGCCTCGTTGCCTGTCATTGTCTCACGTGCGGCAATGATGTAGTTAACGTTTGAAATAACAGTATAATAATAATTCCAAACACCGTAAGGCCTCCAGCTGCCGGCGGTGTAACGGGACTTTACCTGATACAGATAATCATACCAGAACCATCCATTTCCCTGAGCAGCCATTACCATATCCTCTCCCATGAGGTCAGCCATAAGTGCATAACCCATGATACCGATTTCCTGATGATAGTTTCCTGTTACTGACCAACCCCACTCGAACATCATTCTGTATGTTCCGTTCAGAGCGGTGAGCGCAGATTCTGCAGTTGCCATGATTCCGTCACCGGAAACAGCATCGGTAGGGCTCGTTTCAAGAGCATCCTTACTGCAGGATGTCAATACTGTTGCAAAGATTGCAATTGCTAAAAATATCTTTTTCATATGCACAAAATCAATTAGAAGTTAATTTCCAGACCGAGTGACATTGTCTTTACAGGAGCGTATGTGTAATCTGTACCACCGCTCAAGCTGTACTGAGGATCCATACCATCGAGATGGCAGAACATTGCAATGTTATCCAAGTTTGCATACAGACGGATATTCTGAACATTTATCTTGTCCGCCCATTTCCTTGGCATTGAATAGCCTACTGTTATGTTCTTGATAGCAAGATAAGAAGCATCTATCAACCAACGGTTTGTATTTACTGTTGCACCTGAGAATTCAATCATAGGAACGTCTGTTACATCACCCGGTTTCTGCCAGCGGCGGAGGAGGTTGCTGTTAAGTGCGTCACCTACGTACATAGGCTCCATTGTCTGTGCATAGTTGCTCTCATATACCTTGCCGCCCAATGAGTATGTGGCGAGGATTGAAAGGTCAATGTTCTTGAATATTCTCAAGCTTGTTGAGATTGAACCGTTGAACTTAGGCTGACGGCTACCCTGGAAATACTTGCAGTTTGCTGCAACTGTGTAATCCTCGGTGATGTACTCGCCTGTAACGTTGCCATTGTCGTCCATTGACTCATATGCATAATAAAGCTGCCTGCCTGTTGCAGGATCAACACCGGCCGCCTTTGACATGTACCAGGTATAAAGAGGGAAACCTTCCTTGATAATCTGTGAACCACCAACAATCTGGTTGCTCTCCTCTGTAAGGCTGAGAACCTTGTTCTGGTTGAATGCGCCCATGATACCCAGATCCCAGTAAAGGTTGGTATTGTTGAAGATAACACCCTTGATTGAAACCTCGAGGCCTCTGTTGCGCATTGAACCAACGTTTGCATTGTATCCGCTGAAACCGGTTGACATTGCCATAGGATAGCTCAGAAGCATGTCTGATACCTTGTTGTAGTAGAACTCAACGCTTGCGTTCAATCTTGAATCGAACATTGTAGCGTCAAGGCCAATGTTGAATTTTCCTGTCTTCTCCCAGGTTACACTCTTGTTCTCCAGTGAAGTGATGACTGCACCTCTTGCACCTGCGTTAGGATATGTAAGATCATAGAATGACTGCCAAGCGTAGAGTGCAATGTTATCGTTACCTGTTGTACCGTAACTTGCCTTGAGGGTGAGGTTGTTGAGCCAGCTTACATTCTGAAGGAACTCTTCCTGTGTGAGTCTCCAGCTTGCACCTACTGACCAGAAGTTACCCCAGCGGTTGTCCTTGTGGAAACGTGATGAACCATCACGGCGGAAAGATGCTGAGAAGTAGTATTTGTCATCAAAGCTGTAGTTCAAACGGCTGAGCAATGACTCAACTGTCTGGTCCTGCTGATATGAATTTGCTCCGCCAACTGTTGTTGCAGGAGCAAGTTCGTATATACCTGGATAAACACCTGTCTTGCTGGCATAGAGATAGTTGTATGTGTAATCATAGTACTCATGTCCAACCAATACATCGAATTTGTGCTTGCCGAATGCTCTGTTGTATGAAAGCAGCTGGTTGAATGTGTAAGAGAAGTCTCTTGTATTGTACTTGTTGATTTCACCACCCTGTGAAGCGCCATCGCCATGGTATGGGTTGTAGTAGCTTGTAACGTTCTGGTTAACGAAGTCACCACCGAAGTTAACCTGGAGCTTGAGGCCCTTGAGAACGCCCATCTTCTCGCTGTCACCACCGAGGTCAATGTTTGTTCTGAATGAGAGGTTGTCTCTCTGATATTTGTAGAAGTCATCCTGAGCTATTCCGAGTGAGTTGAACTTGGAAGCCTTTGGACGTGTAACTGTACCGTCGCCATAGTCGAGCTGTCTGTTGCCTGCCTCGTCGAGAGCATCGTTACCGGCCTCGTCCTTGAGGTACATTGGATAGATAGGAGACATGAACTGAGCGGTGTACCATGCATTTGATGTATATGAACCGCTTGACAGGTTAGGCTGGTTGCTTTCTGTATATGACATGTTTGCGCTCAAACCTGCCTTCAACCAGAATTTTGCCTGATGGTCAACACTTACCTTGCCGCTGTAACGGTCGAAGTGTGTGTGCTTGAGGACACCGTTCTCATACAGATAACCGAGTGACATGAGGAACTGAGTCTTGTCATTTCCGCCTGACACTGCAAATGTGTGCTCTGTTCTGAATGCTGCGTTGTTTGTGATCTCATCCATCCAGTTCTCATCCCATGCTGAAACTGCATCGGAAACAATCTTGCCTGTGTTAGGATCGATCAATGTCTCCCAGGTCTTGTTCTTCCAAGGGTTGTAGAACTGACCACCAAGGTTGCTGCTGAGGTTGGCTGATGCCAGAGCCTTTGCCCTTGCCTCAGAATAACCGCCATTGTACTGATAATCGTTCTTGAGGGCTTCCCAGGTAAGTTCAACGAAATCATTCTGGCCAACGAGGTCATATCTTGCGATTGAACGTGAAGAAACACCTACAAGACCTCTGTATGTTACCTGTGTTCTGTCCTTTGAACCGCGCTTGGTTGTAATCATGATTACACCGTTTGCACCACGTGCTCCGTAAAGTGCACCTGCAGATGCATCCTTGAGAACTGATACTGACTCAATGTCGGCAGGGTTGATTGAGTTGAGGGCACCATCATAAGGAATACCGTCAACTACGTAAAGAGGAGCGGTTGAAGCGTTGATTGAACCGAATCCACGGATCTGGATGGTTGCTGTTGAACCAGGCTGTCCACCACCTGATGTGGAAACGATACCAGGAGCAAGACCGTCCAATGCCTTGGATACGTTGCTTACTGATCTCTTGACAATGTCCTCTTTCTTGACTGTTGATGCGGAACCGGTGAAAGACTCTTTCTTTACGGTACCATAAGCAACAACCATTACATCGTCCAGAACTTCTGTCTCAACGTTGAGGGTAACATCTATTACCGCTTTGTTGAGAATCTGAACAGTTGCCTCTTTATAACCTGACATTTCAAATACGAGGGCACCGTTTGAAGGAGCGTTTACCTTGTAAGTACCGTCAATGTCGGTTACCACTATGGTAGAAGTGCCAGCCACCTTGACTGCAACTCCTGGAAGGGCAACACCTTGATCATCGTAAACGGTTCCCTTGACTTGTATGTTCTGAGCATACGCGCAAGATACTGCCGCTACGAACAATGCTGTGAAAAATAATTTAATACCTTTCATTTGTTAAAAATTAAGTGATTATATAATAATTTGTAGGTTTTTTGTTAATTTTCCTTTCAATTTGTAAGTTGACCCTTGGCCAAAAACGGCTCAAAATCCTCTTTAAATCAAACTGAGCCTCAAAATTAAAACTATTTTTTCTAATTTTTAACTTTTTAACCAAAAATTTTAAATTTTTTAGAAAAAACTCTGAATTATTACCCTTTACACTATGCGATTATTGCAGAGAATATGCATAAAGTGTTAAAAAAATCAATATTACAACTTATTAATTATTAACACTTTAAGGAATAGACTAACTTCTGTTTTTCTATAAATTCCGCTTTTTGCTTACAAAATGAAAGCAAAATTAATTAAAATGATTACTCAATATAATACCCACTGACAAAACCTGTCAAATTGGTGGTTTACCTTTGCTCCTGAAAACAAAACAGGAAGCGTATGAAACTTATAGAATTTATGAGCCAGTATCCGGACGAACAGAGCTGCAAGAA
>NZ_JBAELF010000070.1:0-34868 GCF_056211015.1 Candidatus Egerieousia sp. | reverse complement strand
TGTTTGTTCTTATATGTTACTTCCATTTAACTTACAGATACTGTATATCAAATTGTGCGCAAAAATAATACAATTTTTGATTAACACAAAATGTTATTTAAAATATCTTCAATCAACTTCCTTATTCAGGCGTGTGGATAGATGCGCTTTTAGACAACCTCAGAATGCCTTCTCCAAAAGTGGCACAGGCCGCCGGACTGCAAAAAAAGAATCGCCCCGGAAAGGCGATTCCTTTTTTTTTTCAGCCAGCGGCCTGTGCAATAAGCGGTGTTAGAAACGCAGACGCGCAACGCGGATGCCTACATTGCTCTTGATGGAATTGCAGTAGCCGGCAAGCCCTGAAGGCTCGATCACAGCCTTGCCGTACTTAGGCGAAGCATGCATGAAAGTCAGTTTGCCATTATCCCACAAGGCGATGGCCACGTGAGTGATGTCGAGACCCTTTGTACTTCCTATGAAGCAGATGATGTCACCATCCTTTATCTGTGAGGCAAGCTCAGGAATCCTCGCCTTTGGTATGACATAGTAATCATGCTTGTTCAGCTCAGCCTCGGCAGCGGCAATCCTTGCAACTTCCGACGGGTTGTTCTTGAGCTGCTTGTAGCTCTGAGGATGCGTGCTCATATAACTGAAACTCTGGTCAAGCCTCTGGCCGCCAATCTTCTCGGTTATTTCCTCGAGCAAGCCGCGACCTGCAGCCTGAAGCAGCCATTCGCTGGTGTAGTGTATTCTGCTGGCATAGCCGTCAACAACACCGTTCCTGTATCTGAGCCTGAGAATATTGTCAGCAAAGTCATTGAAATCCTTGCTAACCGTGAGCGCCATTGCAAGATTGGATTCAACGTAGAGTATGCAATCTGTTTCAACTATGTCAATCACAAGTCTTTCAGGTTCCTTTTCGAGAGTGCTTGCAACGTATGGAGTGCCAAGTCTGAGTTTCGCAACCTTGACCATCCTGTCGGCAACTGAAGTCTGGTTTTCAGTTTCCAACTGGCTCATGATCTTGACAAAGGCAGACTTGTCTGCATCGGTGGTGGTTATCTTTTCCTGTCCAAACGCCTGTGCAGCAAATGTAAGGCACAATATTGCGGATACTATTGTGAACAAACTTCTTGTTTTCATATTCTAAATGTTTTGACTTTCTAATTCAGACAAAAATCCTTACCAGTCGTATCTATGTATATCCCTTAATGCGTAGAACAATGCGTCGTCAATATCTACATTCTTTATTGACAAGAAACTGTTTGCAGTAAAGTAGCTTCTTGAGTTACATACTATTACGCAATTGACTCCATTGGCGCCCCTTACCCACATTGTGGCGGTGCCTGAAAGGTTGCCTGTATGGTATGAAGCCCATTGAGGGAAATTCGGATGGCCCACTCTCCAGCCTTTGGCATAGCGGCTGTAATATTTAGAAGGTTCATACATCAGATCCAGAGTCTCAGGCTTGAGAATGTCAGGAACCTTTGTTCCGTAATCAACAGTTGCCATCAGTTTCATGAGCTCGTCCGTGCTGGCAATAAGGCCTCCGAGTGCGTATATCACATTGAAGTCATTTCCATATCCTGATGATGAATTCTGAGGATAGTATATGGTTTCATTAGGGTATTTGTCGGACTTGTTCGTGCGTCCTACGTGTATGTCGGTAACGCCTGCAGGCCCCCAGACATATTTCTTCATGTAGTCCTCATATTTCATTCCGGAAACTTTTTCAATGACAAGTCCTAGAATAGCAAAATTGGCGTTGTCATAATAATACTCATTGGTTCCCGTAATCTTTTCAGTGGTTATTATGGACTTGATTCTTTCCTCTACGGACTTGTTGTCATATTTGTTTATATATGCGGAAGTTTCAGGGAACATAGGGTCGTCGTCATTGGTATATCTGAAACCGCTCATGTGCTCCAGGCACTGCTGTATGCTTATTGATGTGGCGCCTGGAATAAGTCCTTCAGTGCCAAGGTATTCCAGAACTCCTCCTTTACCGAATACCTGGTCCGTGATTCTAAGCTTCCCTTGTTCTATCAAGGTCATTATTGCAATGGCGGTCTGGCTCTTGCTCATGCTGGCAAGCCTGAAGAGAGTCTTGGAGGTGACACGTTCCTTGGTGTCCCTGTTAGCATAACCATAACCGGCTGAATACACGAGCTGTTCGTCTTTGGAAACTGAAACTGAAACTCCAGGAACCTTGTATGTTGTCATCAGCTCATATATTATCTTGTCGATGCTGCTTATGCCACGCTTTACGATAATATCGTATGTAAGCGAATTCCCGGCAGGGGCAACACTCTTGAGTTCCTTGACCTTTTCAAGTTCTATTGCTGTCTGGCCTGAGACTATTTCCTGGCCGTCTGCATAAAGCTTGCTCCCTGTACCATTGTTGAAAGTGAGAACATATTTGATAGCAGGGGATTTTTCCGGAATGGTAAGATATATCAGGTTGTCATTGATATATCCATAGGAACTGCTGCCCATTTCAGGGTTGTCCTTTGCTTCAAGTGATAATGAACTTATGGTGCAGACCCTTGATTCGGAGCCGCCACCGCCTCCGCCACCTTCATCCTTGGAACTGGAGCAACCTGCAAGCATCATGGAGAACGCTGCAGCAAACAATGCAACACATAGAAACTTTTTCATACTATTAGGAATTAAAATCATTTTTTCCTTTTGGTAGCAAGTTCAATTACTATCACTATTGAAATGCCTATGAACGCGAACAGCAGCGCACTGCCCAGCAAATCGGGATTCCCTGTCATTTCACTGTACTGCGATGGCAATATGGGATAATCCACTGAGGGAGCCTTGTCACCGGCGGCACTGACAATGGCATTTGCTACCTTTGCCTTCCAGGGCCATACCTTGATCAGGGATCCGAGCATGAATCCGCTGAGCAGTGCTATGGTTGGCATGTACCAGCGTTTGAGCAGCCAGCCCAGGAACCTTGAAAATGCAAGAATGCCCAGTACCGCGCCTATGAAGAACACTATAAGCACCGGTATGTTCAGGGTTGCAACCGCATCCATAAGAAATCTGTACTTCCCGAGGAGGAGAAGAATGAAGCTGCCGGAAATTCCCGGGAGTATCATTGCGCAGATTGCAATTGCCCCCGAAACGAATATGAACCAGTATGCCTCGCTTGTTTCACTTGGAGATACCAGGCAGATGTATGATGCTATCGCTGTGCCGGCAATGAAAGCCAGAATGTTCCTGAGTTTGAAACCGTCGAGGTCCTTGATAATTATGACTATGGAGGCCAGAATGAGTCCGAAGAAGAAACTCCATAGCGGAATAGGATGGTACTCAAGCAGATAGGTCATCAGCTTTGCAAGGGAGAAGAAGCTGATAAGAATACCTGCGAAGAGGCTGCAGAGGAATGCTCCGTCTATCGCTGTGAAAAAATCCCTTATCCTGAAGCGGAACAGGAGTTTGAGATTGTCCTTGTTTATGGAGTTGATGGCTCCGATGAGTCTGCTGTAAATGCCCATCAGAAAGGCGATTGTGCCTCCGCTCACGCCCGGTATCACATCGGCTGCGCCCATGCACATTCCTTTGAAAGCAACCAGCAGATATTCCTTGATTCTTATCATGTGCGGTAAATGCTTGTCGTATAAATTCACATATATCTCTCAAAGGTATTGAAATTTGGCGTCAATTACAATAACTTTGGAGCGCCTAACAGTATTAAAATATGACCAGAATCAATTTATCAGGCTTGTTGTTGAGCTTATGCGTATTAGCCTCATGTGTCTGCCGTTCATCGGAAAAAGTTGTGAATGAACAGTGTAGCAATTTCTTTGCCGCTGATACCAACTGGTATGACAGCGGCGTTGAGGTGAATGACAACTGGGTGGACGTTTTCTACATAAGTTCAGTGGAAGTGTTGTCTTCCAAGGATTCTCTTGGAAATGTTTCGTACAGGTCGGTGCTTTCACCGGCTGAGAAGGGTGCCATCGGGCACGAGTACAGTTCTGTCAAGAGGAAGATATTCAAGGATTCTCTGAATTTCTTCGCTCCGTACTATCACCAGTTTACAATGGAGGCGCTGAGCTTGCCTGTAAAACAGTTCCGTACGGAAGTTTTCAACAGGGTGGAGGAGGAGATCCATCGGGCGTTCGATTACTATATGGAGCATTTGAACAATGGTCGCAGATTCATTCTTGCAGGTTTCAGCCAGGGCGGTATGCTCACGCTTTCATTGCTCAAGCATATTTCAGATGAACAATATTCAAGAATGGTGGCGGCATACGTCCTGGGCTATGGAATATCCCAGGCCGATCTGGATTGCAAGCATATTGTTCCGGCCTGTGACCGGTATTCAACAGGAGTGACCGTATCTTTCAATTCCGTTGCCGATGCCAGTCAGATATGGCCGGTGGTATATAATGGGTCAATGGCATGCATCAATCCTGTGAACTGGAGAACAGATACTGTGCCAGCACAGTTATCGTACAAAGGATGTGACTTGGAAATAGCCGTTGATTCGTGTTTCAACGTGCTTGTTGTCAAAGGCTTTGATCCTTCCAGGGATTCTCTGCCTTTCACCGCACCGTGGCCGGAAGGCTGTCTGCACAACAAGGAAATCAAATTCTACAATGACTGTCTGTACCGCAATGCGCTTGACCGCGCGTACAGGAAGTAGTTTCATTTCAAAAATATTTAAAATTATGGAAGAGCATATTTCCAGAGAAGCGGCGCTTGAGCTGCTTGAAAAGTACAACAAGGATTCGTTCCACATTCAGCATGGCCTCACTGTTGAGGGCGTTATGCGCTGGTACGCAAACGAACTTGGTTACGGCCAGGATGCGGATTTCTGGGCAATGGTAGGATTGCTTCACGATATCGATTTCGAGGAATACCCTGAACAGCATTGCCGAAAGGCGCCTGAACTTCTGAGGGAGGCAGGCGTTGGCCAGCAGATGATTCATGCAATCTGCAGCCATTGTTACGGACACGAAGGCATTGATGCGAAACCTGAACATCAGATGGAGAAAGTGCTTTTTGCTGTTGACGAACTTACAGGCTTGATCGGGGCCACCGCACTGATGCGTCCTTCAAGGAGCGTTCAGGACATGGAACTGAAATCCTTGAAGAAGAAATACAAGGTAAGGGCTTTTGCAGCCGGCTGCTCCCGTGATATCATTGAGAAGGGAGCGCAGATGCTGGGCTGGGAACTCGACGTTCTCCTTCAGAAAACCATTGATGCCATGAAAGTTGTTGAACCAACGCTTGCCCGTTGATTGCTTGCCGGACATGGAACACCTATTGAAGAAACACAGATAATAATTCAAGAACATGATGAAAAGATTGACAATAATAGCGTCAGCGCTACTCCTGACAGTTTGTGCAAACGCGCAGAATCTTCCAAGCAAATGGAAACTCACCAAGGCCAATAAGAACGCTTTCGAGCAATTGTGGGAAAACGACAGCAAACACATTGCCGCAACCGAGTGCGGAAGCGCATACATTGAGGCTCCTGCTGTGAAGGCAATGAAGGAAGGGGAGTGCATCACTTTCCATATCCCAGTAAAGGACTTCAAGGCCGGATCCTGCATTGAATTCGATATCATGCTGGGTGTGACATCTCCTGCACACGAGCATTTCCATCTTGAGTACTTTGACAACAATGGCTGGCAGCTCAGGAAAGAAGTGAAATGCGTGGGTGGCAGGAACGAGCCTGCATTCATACTTGAAACAATCAGGTTCAACAATGAAGTCAAGGACGGTGAAGTGCTGGTAAGACTTCGTGCCGCTCACGATTTCAACGCAGAGGCGGAGGTTAAGCTCATGCCTTACGGATACATTGGAGGCTACATTGCTGACAGAGGACTTGAAACCCCGAAGGACACCTTGAAACTCGGTTATCTTGGAAATTCATTCACCTTTGTGAACAGCGCAGATTTCATTCTCAAGGAAATTGCCTGGAAGGAAGGCCACTACCTCGATATGAACGTGAATGCGTATCCCGGTGCATATTTCAGGAGTCATCTTGCTCTGGAGGGCAGCATGGACGTGATAAGCCACGGAGGATATGACTGGTTCATCCTTCAGGACCAGAGCACTCAGGCCGCAAGGTTCGGACGTGATTCTACAACATCAATAAGCGACTATACAAAGACCATTTCCAAGGTCATCCGATACTTTGCACCTCAGACCGGGATATTGCTTGAGCAGACCTGGGCTTTCAGCCAGGACAATTACGGCAGTTTCGGCAGCTTTGAAGAGTTTGACAGATGCTCGGGCAAGGGCGTTGCGCAGCTGGCAAAGCTTGCAGAAGCTGAAATTTCACCTATTGCAAAGGCTTTTGCAATCATTCGCGCCGAAAGACCCGATATTGAGATTTACAGCACGGACTTCCATCATCCTGCCGCATATGGTGCGTATGTGAAGGCTTGCGTGAACTACCTTATGATTTTCAGAACAAAGTTCAATTCAGACAAAGCGGACTTTGCGCTCGACCCAGCCACTTGCGCTTACCTGCGCAGCGTAGCCGAAAGGGCTGTGCTTGAATAGCGGCTGAACGTTTATTGCTGGCTCAAATCGCTTTTTGTCAAGGATTGCTGTTTTCTGCTACGGGCCGCTACTCACGGATTCCTCTGTTTCAGTGTCAGTTTCTGCCGTTGCCAAAGGTGGTGCCATGATGAGCTTCCAGATGTGCCTGTGAACCATGTGCTCGGAACCCACCCCGCCATTATGAAGGGGTGGGTTCCTGCAATATGTCTTACAGCGTGTTTCTGGGCACACCCACGGCACCACCTTTGGCAAGTCTCATTCTTTACTTGATGTATTCACGCAATTATTCTTCAGGTATTCTGCAAACTGATGATAATTGTCTGTAAGAGATGTGGAATTCCTTCCACAGATATTTTGCGAGCTCCATGCGTTGTGTAGTGGAAAGCCATCTGGCGGTCCGTGTCTTGAATAATTCCATGCATACAGTTTCACTGATTCGCCTCAGTTCCAGATCATCCAGCATTACACCTCTGCTGTCTGCCATTCTATCAAGAATCGATGTATCCTTGTTCCTGCCACTAGACATGAAAGCTCTGAAGCAATTGTGGGTTTTGAAAATGGATTCGAACTGTTTCGTATCAATGTAGTTGGACGGTAAGATATAGTCATTGCATACCAGCCAGTCATCAGGAACAGGCATTTTTGAGTGTTTGATTTTATTCGCTGCTTTTTTGGAAAGTTTTCCAATTCGGTATGGCTTATTAATGATTCCATCCTTGTAGTAGTACCAGATAGGAACGGAGTATGGCTGCCGGAAATATAAAGACCCCGTTCCCCATAGATAATCATAAGGCATTACCGATTTCCCGTCCTTGGTGGCTTGTGCAATAGTGTATATGGAAACATTTCGTAAATATTCCACGTCTTCAATCACACTTAGATGGAAATCAAGATGAACATTGTCCGTTGTTCTTCTTGTAGCCCTTATGTGACTCATCGATGAGTTTTGAAACAGGTTCTTGAATTTCGTACACTCACTGTAAGTTCCATATAGAATGAAATGAGCATGAGTTTCCTCAATAGAGAACGCTAACATTCCTGCTCCGGAATTGTGAACGCACACTGCCGTAATATTGAATTCAGCATAAAAATCTTCTTTGCAGATGATGAAATTCTGAGCATCATTGCCGTTGGAGAACATGTGAAAATGATGTTTCTGGTCCATAACATAAATCGTTCGCCTCAGTCTTCCGCCACTTGTCCAGTGACCAGCCGGAGAATATTATTCCCTGCAAATTTTGGAAATATTTTTGTAAAAACAAATTAGTTCGCACACAATAGACGCTTTGTAGTAGCGCTTGCTATTACTATCAAAGGCATTTGTTTTTGAGAAGTTTGCTTGTGCTCTGCCAAGGGTGGTTCCGTAATGAACTTCCAGATGTGTCTGTAGACCATGTACCGGGAACCCACCCCGCCATTTTGAGGGGGTGGGTTCCTGCAATATGCATTACAGCGTGTTTTTGGGCACACCTGCGGCACCACCTTTGGCAGAAAAACTTTTAGCAAACGAATGAAGGGAAAGATTTGGCTATGCATTCGGTGTCATCGATTTCAATGGTGGCCCGGGTGCATAGCTTGGCTATTGACAGGGCCATGGCCATTCTGTGGTCGTGATGTGAACTGTATGCTCCGCCTTTTGGAAGCCTTTGATTGAGGATGCGTGAACTCAGGCTCTCTCCTTTGACTATCAGGGTGTTGTCTTCCAGGGAAACAGAAACTCCCATTTGCCTGAGCATTTCAACAATGGCCCGGGCTCTGTTGCTTTCTTTTCCCACAAGGCGATGGGTTCCCTCAATCCTGCTTTCGCCGCTGCAGAATGCCGCAAGCAGCGCCACAACAGGGAAGAGGTCAGGCGCATTTTCCAAGGATACGTTGAACGCCCGCAAAGGGGCTTTCACAACAGAAACAATATCCGTTGCGCTGTTTGATATGTGGCCTGCTTCATTTTGTACGCAGTATTGGGGCTGTATGGAACCACTCTGGCTGTTCCGGTATGATTGTAGATATTTGTGAATATTGTCAGGACTTGAGGAATCAATTTGTGCTTTATTGGGACTAACAGATACGAGCGCGCCGGCCTTGGCAAGTATGTCAAGGGTTGCGGAATCGCCCTGCAATGTGTCCGATTTCAGACCGTGAACTTCTGCACGGCCAAGAATGGCACCTGCCACCATCAGGTTTGCCGCACCGCTCCAGTCACCCTCGAGAACATAATCCGCAGCCTTGAATATTTGATTTCCTCTGATTCTTATTCGTAGTACACTGTCAGTGCCCATTGTTTCAGCAGTACTGAAAGTATTGCTACCTGATAATTCTATCGAGTTTATCTTAAGCGTTTCCTTGCTGAATTCAAAAGCGCTTGACGAATTGTTATAACAAGTGGCATTGGACTCGGGGAGTATGCTGATCTGTATGCCGAATTCGGCCAGGACCTGTGATGTCATTTGCAGATATGGAATGCTCTTTGGATTCTCAACAATTATTTCTGAATCGTGCCCGCACAGAGGCAGGGCCATCATCAGACCGGAAATGATTTGCGAACCGTTAGAGCCATCAACAGCAATCTTTACCGGTTCCTGCGCATTGTTGGCGTTTGTGTCTGATGCGTTTATGGTGAACAGAACGCTGATGTCCTGTTCCTTGCCTGCACCGGTAAGTTTCACTCCTGACAGGGCCATTGTCTCTTTCAGACCTTTGAGAGGACGGCCAAGCAGAGTCCTTTCCCCGGTGATGCGGCAATCGCAGTCGTTGAGAAGGGAAATAAGCGGAACCATCAGCCTGGTGAGCAAGCCTGATTCTCCTGTATGAATTTCAGCTATGTGAAGATGTGCCTTTCCAGAGGCTCCTATGCCATTGATTACTAGTGTGCATACTGCTTTTGTGCAAGTCTCATTGTCCTTCCTATGTCCATTAATCTTTTTGCTGTCGGGTATGTGCGCACATTCTTTGGATATTGTGGCTCCCAGAGCGCTGGCAACTTCGATTGCGGCCTCTGAGTCGGCGCAAGGGGTGTAATTGTAAATACGGGAAGTACCCTGTGCAAGCGCTGCGGCAATTATCGCCCGCTGTGCGTAGCTCTTGGACGCAGGCACGGCATCATATATCCTGTTGATGTGCAGCGTTTTTCTGTTGTCGTTTCTCTGCTGGACGATATTCTCAAGGGAGAACATTGAAACAATGGCTTTTTCGCTATCTGTCAATGAATTGCGACTGTTTCCCTCTGCTTCTGAAGCATTGGCACTGTCAAGTGACGTACTGCTCTTTTTGTTATACAGAAGAACATTCATTTCCTCAACGCTCAGCTGCCCCGGAGCAGTGCATTCATCGGCGTTAAGTGATGCGTAGGTGAAAGGTGCGCCGTTCATCAGGCAGTCAACCCTGCTCACGCGTCCCATCTCGCCCATGGCAAAAGCTATCAGCTCAGCCTTGAAAGCTCCACTGCTTTTTCTCGGCACTATATGTTTGCTGCAACTCCCGGGCTTTGAACCAAGGTTCGCGACTTCAGGTACGTACTCATCATTGAACCAGTCATACAAGCTGTCAATTGTGCAAGTGTCCTTGAAATTCCTTGCTGTGGTTGCAATCTTGGCAATGTCCGCACCGGCTTCAAAGCACTGCCTGACTTTCTCCTTAAGTATTGCAAGACCAGGTGCGCCCTCAAAATTGTGATATGAACGTATTATTCTTGTGCCGTTCTTCCTGCACAGTTCCGTGAATTCTTTCTCAACGAGCCCTGCATCCTTGTCTCCTTCATCTTCAAACAACTCAAGGTCAGCGAACATTGCACATGCCTCAACAGCCGATTTCAGCCTTTCCCAGGCATTGTCCGCATTGAACCTGCAGGTGGCAACAAGAGGCTTTGCGGCATTACTGAAAAGTTCTTGTATTTCTTCTACAGCGATAGGACATAAATCAAGCCTTATCTCCGCCATTTCAATTGCCGGATCCGCCAGAATCGCTTTGATCTGTTCAAAGTCCTTGTCCTTTATAGAAGTGCAAATCATTCAACTACAACTTTCCCTATATCCTGAATCAGAACAAAATGTACTTTCCCGTTCTCCGATTTCTTGTCCTGGGCGATTGCATCAAGAAGCTGGCTCTCAGGGCAGGGGAGATCCACCGGCAGTCCGCAAGCCTGGAAATCGGCGCGTATGCGATCAGCAAGTCCTTTGGCAGCAATGCCTCTTTCCTCCGAAATCCGCACAATTTTCACAATGCCTGTTGCAACGGCCTCACCGTGTGAATATATGCCGGCTCTTTCATTTGCGAGGCGGATGTCCTGCTGCTGCCACCACTCAATAGCGTGGCCGTATGTATGGCCCAGATTCAGCACTCTACGCAAGCCTTTCTCATCTGCGTCCTGCTCAACGATTCCGGCCTTGATTCCTGCCGCTTTCTCAATCAGTTCCTCCAAGCATTCCATAAAAGCGCTTGCCTGGATTCCAACTTCTGTCTCTACCCTTGAAAGCAAACGCCCAAGCGTTGCTGCGTTTTTGTTGCAACTTGCGTTGGAACCTCCATTTGCTTGCAGCAAGCCGTTAAATTTTGAAAATAATTCAACAGCCTTGACATAATCCTCCTCAGAGGCTATTATGAAAGTCTTGAGCATTTCGGCAATGCCCGAACGGAACTCGCGTAAAGGCAAACTATCGAGGGTGCAGGAAGACAGGTATGTGAATTCTGGCTGGCGTATGATGCCAAGCATGTTCTTGAAGGAATCAAGGTTGCAGCCGGTCTTGCCGCCAATTCCTGCGTCAACCTGCGCCAGAAGTGTGGTGGAGACATTGGCATAGCGTATGCCCCGTTTGTATATGCAGGCTGCAAAACCGGCGAGGTCAGTGGTGATTCCACCTCCAACAGCGAGCAGGAGAGAATTCCTGTCGGCGTGGTGCGCCATAAGAAATCTGCAGATCCCAACAGCTGTCTCAATGGTTTTGTTCTCCTCAGCGGCCACAACAGCCATTGCCGGGTAAGGCTGCAAAGCACCGGATGATGCGCAAATCTCCCTTGCACAGGCTTCAACATTGCGGTCGTATACAACGAAAACGGCAGGATATGTCTGCAAAATACGCTTCAGTTCAGTGAAGTCCTTATGGGTTACTATGTTTATTTGCATATTGTTTCTAGAACTTTATCCGGCAATCAAAGTTGTTCGGCAATTTCAAGCAGCAGCCTTTCTGTCTTTTCCCAGCCAAGGCAAGGGTCTGTAATGGATTTGCCATAAATGCACCCTTCTGCGGGCTGGGCTCCATCCTCAAGGTATGATTCAATCATGAGGCCTTTCACGAGTCCTGCTATTGAGCCATCACGCTTCATGCTTTGAAGGACATCCTTTGCAATATCCATCTGCTTGAGGTACTGTTTGCCGGAATTGGCGTGATTGCAGTCAACAATCACCGCCGGATTCCTGAGCAGGGGGTTTGAAGCGTACAGTTCGTTAAGTTTGAGCAGGTTTTCGTAGCTGTAATTCGGATGTTTGCATCCGTGTACGTCGGAATATCCGCGGAGGATTGCGTGAGCAAGCGGATTGCCGCTCGTTTCAACCTCCCAGTTTCTGTAAATGAACGAGTTGCTGGTCTGCGCCGCCTTTATTGAATTAATAAGAGCGTTCATATCACCGCCCATTGGATTCTTCATTCCAACAGGTACGTCAAGCCCGCTGGCCGTTAGTCTGTGCTGCTGATTCTCAACGCTTCTGGCACCAACCGCAACGTATGAAAGAAGATCAGAAAGCACTCTGTGATTCTCGGGATAGAGCATCTCATCGGCACATGAAAAACCTGTTTCGTTTATGGCTTTCACGTGAAGCTTCCTGATGGCAACCAGACCTTTGAAAATATCAGGCTCCTCGTTGGGATCAGGCTGATGCAGCATTCCTTTGTACCCCGCACCAGTGCTCCTTGGCTTGTTGGTGTATAACCTTGGAACGATAACTATCTTTGAATCAACTTTTTCCTGCAGTTTCCTCAGCCTTTGCATATAGTCAAGAACGGCATCTTCCCTGTCTGCCGAGCAAGGGCCTATTATCATCAGGAACTTGTCAGACTCTCCTGTGAAAATCTTCCTTATACGCTCGTCATTGGCCTCCCTTATTTTCCGCCCTTCTTCTGAGAGGGGGTACATCTCCTTGATTTCCTTAGGAATAGGCAGCCTCCTCTTGAAATTCATGTTCATATCTTCTCTCCCTCTTTTTCTACAGCGATGGTTTTTCTACGTGCTACTTGTTCAGCGCATCGGCACTGGCAATGGAGCTGGCAATCTGTTCGTTGGTAAGCGTTGAGTTTGTGAGCTCACCGGTGAAGAAGCGGTCATAAGAACCCATGTCAACAAAACCATGCCCTGTAAGGCAGAACAGAATGTTCTTCTGCTCGCCGCTCTCCTTGCATTTGCGCGCTTCATTGATGGTTGCCGAAATTGCGTGGCAGGATTCAGGGGCGGGAATGATGCCTTCGGTCCTGGCGAACAGCACGCCGGCGTTGAAAGTCTCGGTCTGCTCCAGATCAACAGCCTCAATATATCCGTCCTTCATCAGCTGTGACATTATTATTCCTGCGCCGTGGTATCTCAATCCGCCTGCGTGAATTGCCGATGGCTTGAATTTGTGCCCCAATGTGTACATGGGAAGGAGTGGAGTGAGACCTGCTTCATCGGCATAGTCATACTCGAACTTACCTTTCGTAAGTTTAGGGCAGGATGCAGGTTCGGCAGCAATGAAACGTGTTTTTCTTCCTTCCTGGATATTGTGTCTGAGGAAAGGGAATGCAGTTCCGCAGAAGTTGGAGCCGCCACCGAAACAGGAAACAACAATGTCCGGATATTCTCCCGCAAGAGCCATCTGCTTTTCAGCTTCAAGGCCTATTACTGTCTGATGCATAGCAACATGGTTCAGAACTGAGCCAAGTGTATATTTGCAGTTAGGAGTGGTGAGCGCCAGTTCAATGGCCTCCGAGATTGCACATCCCAGAGAACCCTGGTCGTTGGGGTTTATGGTGAGCAGGTCCTTGCCTGCACGAGTACTCATTGATGGGGAAGGAGTTATGGCAGCTCCAAAAGTCTGTACAATCGAACGCCTGTAAGGCTTCTGGTTGAAACTGGCTCTTACCATATAAACCGCACATTCGAGACCGAACTTGCTTGCCGCATATGAAAGCGCGCCTCCCCATTGACCGGCACCGGTTTCGGTTGTTATGTTTGTAACTCCCTGCTGTTTTGCGTAATATGCCTGCGCAAGAGCTGAATTGAGTTTGTGCGAGCCTGCCGGTGAAACGCTTTCATTCTTGAAATATATGTGAGCAGGCGTGTCCAGCGCCTTTTCCAGTTCGTATGCTCTTACAAGCGGGGTGCATCTGTATGCCGCATATTGCTCGCGCACAGCCTCGGGAATCGGAATCCATTCATCTTTCTGGTTGAATTCCTGTTTCGCACACTCCTCGCAGAATATAGGATACAGGTCCTCCGCTTTCATCGGCTGCCGTGTGGCTGGATTGAGAATTGGAAGTGGCTTGTTGGGCATTATTGCCTGCATATTGAACCATGCTGTTGGAATTTCGCTCTCAGGAAGCATGAATTTTTTCTGTTTCATATGATGCGCTCAATTAATCATTCTCAATGATACTATTATCCAAACAAATGTACTCTGCAAATCCCTTTTTTCAAAGAATTTTTGGAAAATTGCAATCATGAATTCATGTGTGATAATAATTATTAATGCATTTTGCATTATATTTGCAGTATTGATTAAAGAATAACGAAATGGGACTATCAACAATTACGATACGCGTAGATGACGCACTAAAAAATAATTTCAATAATCTTTGCGGACAATTCGGCCTTAGTAATACGGCTGCTTATACATTGTTTATGAAAGCCGTTGTACGTGAGCGTCGTATTCCTTTTGAAATCAAGGTGGATTCTGATGAAGAAATCAGAGTAAAGGCTGTCAGCGCTTTTGCTCAGATGAGGGCCGATGCTGCACAGAACGGTATGCAGGATATGAGTCTGGATGAAATTAACAGTATAATCCAAGAGGTGCGCAATGGTAAGTAAATTGTACGCCGTTATTGATACTAATGTGGTAGTATCTGCAATGTTTACGCACAATCCTCAGTCTCCTGCGAAATTGATTTTGGATTATGTGTTGCAAGGCAAAGTAATTCCATTGTATTCAGATGAAATTTTAAATGAGTACCAAAATGTCCTTTCTCGAGAGCGGTTTTCTTTTAATCCTACAAATGTTGCAGCAGTGGTAAATGCTATTGAAAGATTTGGAATAAACCCAGGAAGAACATCTGCTTTTATGAAATAGCCCTTTCAAAAGAAGGATCTTTCCTTGTAACAGGTAATATCAAACATTTTCCAAAAACTGCGATTGTCGTTACACCAACTGAGTTTTTGAATATTTTGATTTCTCATTCTTAGTACTCGCAGCAAATTATTATTTTTTACGTCAAACAATGAACGAACTGGAACAGGCGAGAGCCCGAATAGATCTGATTGACAAACAAATGACCGAATTGTTCAAAGCTCGGATGCATCAGTGTGAAATCATTGCGGAGTACAAGTCCCGCAACGAAGTCCCGATTGTAGATAATGCCCGTGAAACGCAGATACTTGAAAATGGCAAGGAACTGCTTGACAATTCTGAGATGTTCGAGTACTACGAAAGATTCCAGAAGAAACTCATGGAAGTGTCGGCCGAATACCAGCGTAAGATAATAGACGGAAAGGACGCAGGTTCGTCACAGTCAGGGGCTGAAATGTAGCAAACTGAGATAAGAAGATACGAAATGCTACGTTCGTGGGTGCCAAACGTAGCAAAACTATCGCAAGTGAAAAAATAAATATAAAAGCTTGGCAGTATGAAAAACAGTATAGGAACCAGTGTGATAATAACAGTGTTCGGAGAGTCCCACGGTCCTCAGATAGGGGCGGTGCTTGATGGTATGGCACCGGGACTTGAGGTGGATGAGAAGTTCATTGCACAACAGCTGAGCAAAAGGCGTCCTTGTGGGTCTGGTGAGAGCGCAAGGGTGGAAGACGATGAGTTTCAGATTGTGAGCGGCGTATTCAACGGCCGCACAACAGGTGCGCCAATCTGCATACTGATTCCCAACAAGGATGTCCGCAGCGAGGATTACGGGAAGAATCTGGGTCTGGCACGTCCTTCTCACGCAGATTATGTGGCCCACGTAAAATACAACGGTTTTGAGGATTGGCGAGGAGGCGGCCATTTCAGCGGACGTATCACCGCAGGCATTGTTGCTGTTGGTGCAATTGCCTTGAGTGCCTTGAAAGCCAGGGGAATAAATATCGGTACGCATATTCTGAAATGCGCCGGAGTGTCTGATGTGGCCTTTGGCTGTGGCACAGAGATGGAAGTGCTGATTTCAAGAGGAATAGCTGGTCCTGAAACAGATGGTCAGGAAACTCAACTGTCAGAGAGCAAAGAGAAAACTGCCGGAACCGGCAAGTCTGTGGCAGCAGAATCGGAATATGATTACTGTAAAATCGTGAGCGAACAGTTAGAAGCCCTGGAAAACAAGCCTTTCCCTGTGCTGGACAATGTGGCTCAAGAGATGCAGGAAAAGATTCTGGCCGCAAGGAATTCCGGCGATTCAGTTGGCGGAGTAGTTCAGACGGCTGTTACAGGGCTGCCTGCAGGGGTGGGGGAGCCTTGGTTCGATTCCCTTGAAGGCGCATTGTCAAAAGCCATGTTTGCCATTGGCGGTGTGAAGGGCGTTGAGTTTGGTGCAGGCTTTACATTGGCCGATATGCTTGGCTCTCAGGCGAATGATTCGTTTTATTACACAGTAGGCGATATGAACAGCGGGTCGGACTCCAGCACTGTTTCAAATGCTATGGAACAATTCTCAAGTGAAGTGAACAATGAACATATTCGTCCAGAGACATTTAGCAGCGATGAAGTTAAAAATTTGGCAAGTGACCATGGAAAGCTGCATGAATTGCAAGCAATGGTGAGAACACGCTCAAACAACAATGGCGGTATAAATGGCGGTATATCAAACGGAATGCCCGTGGTGTTCAGTCTGGCGGTAAAGCCAACACCTTCAATTGCACGGCAGCAGGAAACAATAAATATGCTCACTGGCAAAAATGCCACGCTGAAAATAGTAGGCAGGCATGACCCGGCCATTGTCCGCAGAATATGCCCGGTGGTAACCGCAATGACCGCCATTGTGCTCTGCGATATGCTGGCAATGACTTATGGAACCAGCTGGCTTGCTCCAACCAATGTAGTGAAGTAAAGGCATTGTGCTCCGGAACGGCAGGCGAACAGCAATTGGGGGTGTGAAACAGGCGTTTTTGCACCCGGAATCAATCAAATTGGAATATATGGAATATGGACTTATAGGAGAACATCTCGGACACAGCTGGTCAGTGGAAATCCACGGCCTGATTGCGCCATACAACTATGAATTGCGCGAACTGACCCCGGAGGAACTCGGCCCGTTCCTGAAAGCCCGCAATTTCAAGGGCATTAACGTTACAATCCCCTACAAGGAAACCGTCATTCCTTATCTCAATGAACTCTCCCCTGAGGCAGAGGCCATTGGAGCAGTGAATACAATCTTACACAGCTATGGTAAATTAATCGGTTTCAATACCGATTATTATGGCTTCAGCGCCCTTGCCGCACATGCCGGTATCAAGTTCGCCGGTAAGTCAGTCCTTATTCTAGGTGCCGGCGGTGCCGCCAGGGCAGTTCGGGCCGTTGCCGCCAATGGAGGTGCCTCACGCATCGTGAATGCTGTCCGTCACTATTCAAATGAAGTTTTGGCAGATAGACATAGTCCTTCCATAACAACTGACAATTCTTCAAACGAGTTGCAACCCAATAACAATAGCATTGAACCAAATGGCTGTTTGACTGAATCAGGCAACGACTTGCATTCGAGACAGAAATCAACATACGTTGAATGTCTGTATGAAAACATCAAGGGCAAAGATTACGATATCATTGTGAATGCAACGCCTGTAGGCATGTACCCGCATGTGGATCAGAGGCTTCTGAATTTAAATGATTTTCCAAAGCTGTGCGGTGTGCTGGATTGCGTGTACAACCCGGGACACACGCTGCTGGTCAAGGACGCAAAAAAGCTGGGGGTCCCTGCGGACGGAGGCCTGTTCATGCTGGTTGCGCAGGCGGTGAGAGCCAGCGCAATCTTCACAGGAAATGCGGAAGAAAAGTCTGCGGGGAAAGCTGATGAACTATCGCAAGTGGAAAAAATATATGAATATATGCGCAAAATGCATAACTTTGCGCCTGCTTTTGATTAAGGGGATGTTTTGGTTTTGACAACAGATTAATTGGAAAGTAAGCATGTCCGGCGTTGTGGGTATGGCCGGTAAACCTAACCTTCAAGCCTATAACTGGCAATAACAACTATGCACTCGCTGCCTAATTAAGCCAAGCTTAATTGCTTAATCGCCCGGCCCAGGGCCGCTGCGACGAGTATCCCGCCGGAACTTTATGGTCCGTTATGTTTCCGGCCCATGGGGTATCATCCCAAACGGACTGCGTGCGAGGACTCCTCTATAACGCACTAAGATTCAGAGGATAAGGATTGGATGGCCTGTCTCCCGGCAGTCCCTTCCCTACAATCAAAGAGAGAATAAGCATGTAGAAAGCTTTTTGGTGGTCTGCTTGGACCCGGGTTCGACTCCCGGCATCTCCACAAACAATATTGAAAATCAGGGATTGGATGCCGGTTTGCGTACTGAGAAGGTTCCGGAACAATAATATCATGAAAATCATCTACTTCCATGGGTATGGATCTTCGGGGGCAACTGGTACCGTGGATTTCTTGAGAAAACTGCTGCCTGATTGTGAGATAATTGCACCGGACATTCCGGTGGACCCGCAGGAGGCCTTGCCTTTCCTGAAGGAGTTTTGCAGGGAGCAGCAGCCTGATCTTGTGATTGGAACCTCAATGGGCGGCATGTATGCACAGCAGATGTTCGGTTTCAGGAAGATTTGTGTGAATCCGGCTTTCAATATGTCCCACATGTCAAAGGTGCTCAGGACCGGTACCCATAAGTTCTTCAACGGCCGCAAGGACAATGCCAGGGAGTTTACTATCACCCGTCAGACAATACAGCATTTCAATATGATGGAGCGCTCGCAGTTCAAGGGTATCACTGATTTTGACAGGGAGAATACCTGGGGCCTGTTCGGCATTCACGATGATCAGGTCAACTGCTATGACCTGTTCAGAAAGTACTATAAAAATGCGCAGCGCTTTGACGGCGGTCACAGGCTCAACGAGGATGTGCTCCGGAAAGTTGTGATACCTCTTGTGAGAGAACTGGAAAAATAAGGAGCTAAAAGCTGTATCGGAAGAACTGTCTGGCAATCACGCGTATGACTGTGTAGGTGGGTATGGCGCAGAGCATGCCCATGACTCCGCCAATGTAGCTGGCAATCAGGATTACAAGGAATATCTCCAGCGGATGCGCCTTTACGCTGTTGGAGTAGATGGTAGGCTGCATGAAGTAGGCGTCGAGCATCTGGGTGAAGATGAAGATTCCGGCAACTATCATTATGAAAGTAACCGGTTCAACGGCAAGGCCGCAGGCTCCTACGGAGTCATATTTCACCGCCAGCGAGATTACAACACCCAGTATTGTGCCGCAGATAGGTCCTACGTATGGCACAATGTTCAGAATGCCCGCTATGAAGGCAATGCCAATGGAGTATTGGAACCCCATTTGCGCAACAAGCAGCAGTCCCAGGAAGTTGACTGTTGAAACGGCCAGTATCTCGCAGAAAATTCCCACGAAATATCTTGAAATGAGCTTGCCTATCTCCGATAGGGAAGCCCTGATCTTTTCTGCGTACTCCTCAGGGAAGAAGGACGCTATTGTTGGTGAAACCTTGCTGTAATTCTTTATGGCAAAGAAAGATATGAATATGGTTGCAAAGAGGGCCACGCCTGTCTTTGCAACTATTGTTGTAACGGAACTCACCACCGAAGTCAAGGCTCCCACGCTCAGTATTCCGTTGATGTTTTCCAGAACAATGTCCTCAATCCTGAAATCGCCGCCCAGGCCCGGGAAAGTCTTGATTGCCCATTCGTTGGCCTGTGCAAGAGGAGCGGATATGGCCTGTGCGAGACTCTTTGAATCAATGGCGGCAATCTCGTTCACAACGCTGTGAATGAGAGGGGCGGTGAAGGTTATCACACCTATTATCACAGCCAGTATGCTGCACAGCGATAGTATTGAAGCCAGCCAGTCAGGCAGGTGGAACTTCCCTATATGTATCTTCTTGAGAATGGTGAACAGAGGGTGCGCAATAAGCGTTACCACCGCCGCCAGAACAAGATACAGGAGTATTCCGCGCAGATACCACAGCACTGCTCCTGCAATGGCCACCGACAGTATTATCAATACGAGTCTTGAGAGTCTTTCCGAGTATTTGAGCTCCATCTTTCTTTGTTCTTATAAATTATTTGCAGGCTTTCTTGCAGTTCTTCAACCAGTTCTCTATTCCCTTCAATGTCTTTTCCATCATCTGTCTGCGGAAGCTTGGATCCGCAAGCATTGCCTCGTCCTGTTCGTTTGACATGAAGAGCCCTTCCAGAAGGGCGTTAGGATATTCAACTGGCTGTCCCAGCGAGAAGTTGAAATTGCCAACAAGACCGAAGTAGCCTACATCGGGCAGTGTTATCACCTGCTCCAGGATGCATTTTGCCAGATCGCGGTTCACAATGTATTTGTAATAGGTGCTTGTGCCTCTTACCTTAGGGCCTGCTGCGTTGTTGTGCAGTGAGATGAGGAAGTCAACGTCATTGTCAAGAGCGGCGGCCTTCCTTTCGTTCATGGTCATTGTCCTGTCGTCGGGTCTGGTGAGTATGACCTTTGCACCTTTCTTCTCCAGCATCTTCTTGAGAGTGTAGGCGAAATCAAGGTTTATGTCCTTCTCGTTCAGACGCATCTTGTGTGATATGGCTCCGGGCTGCTCTCCGCCGTGTCCAGCATCAAGAGCTACTGTCATTCCCTTGAGAGTGAATTTCTCAGGCAGATGCTTGAGATAAACTTCAAGGGTGTTGCCCTTGTAGCCTATCCTGTAACCCCAGGCAACGTTCTTCTGGAAAACAACCTTGACTCTGAGAATGTCGCCGTCGAGCTGAATGAGGTCAACCGATTTCACAGCCTTGAGATCAAGCTTCTGGGTGAGCCAGTTGATGTTGTTGTTAACACCGTAGATATCAATTGTCATTACGTGCGGGTCAAGCTCCTCATAAACCAGGTATGGTTTCCTTGCGCCTATGCCCAGAGCAATCCTGTCGGCCTTGCCAACGTTGGCAACACTGCCGCTTTCAGCAATCACAGTCTTGAAACATCCGGGTTCAACCAGAGTGTCAACAACGTTCTCAGGCATTATGTACGCCGTGCGGTTCTCTGAAAGCTTCACCTTGTAGAGCGGACCTGCGCCCACATCTTCAGTGGTTTCAACAACTTCCATCACAACATTCGGTGAGAGATAGCCTATCTTGTTTCCGCCCAGCCTGTCTCCGCCGGCCGATGAGTTCAGGAATGCTCCCTCAACTGTCTTTACAGCCTTTACCATTGCAGGAGCCTCCTGCTGAACCGTTGTTGAATCGTTCTGTTGAGCGCCTGCGTTTGCCGCGCCTACCATCATCATTGCAGCTGTAAAGAAACAGCCTGCAAGAACCTTTGACATTTTCATAGTATGATATTTTTTAAGATTTTCCACTGGCGATAGCAATTATTCCTTGGTGCAGTATTTCTTTATGGTAGGGTAGGCGTCAGGAACACCGAGTTCGCCTGCCTTGCTCAGGTCTATGCAGCCTTTCTGCTTGTCCTTCAGATATATGAGAACCAGGCCTCTGTTGAAATAGGCTTCCGCAAAATTGTTGAACGCCTTTATGGCCTTTGTGTACTGGCTTATTGCTTCCGGAAGGTCTCCGTTCAGGCAGAACAGATTGCCAAGATTGTAGTATGCGAACGGGAATCCCGGCTCGATTGACAATGCATTCTTCATATCGGCAATGGATGCGGAATAATCGTATTTCTTGTACGACTGTTCCTGCACTCTTGCCCTTGCGGTACGTGTGTTGTCGAGCGAGAGAATCTGAACGTTGCTTTCCATGCTTGATATGAAGTCAATCATTTCAGCTTGCAGCACGCCTCTGTTCACATAGTAGTAAGCCTGCTTAGGGTCGTCCTCAATGGCTTTGTTATAACATTCAAGTGCGGAGTTGAACATGTTCCGCTCTCCGTTTATCACACCTGTTGCAAATTCCGCCATGGAGTTCGCGCCAGCCAGGGCTGCTGCTCCCTTGCCTGTGTTTTCTGAACCATCGGCCGTGTTGGCAAGCATCTGATTCCAGGTCTCGCGGCCGGCGAGTCGGCTCTTGTAATCACGTACCATCTGTTCATATTGTGCGAGCTCCTGTTCGGAGAATTCATTTGAACCTTCCGTACTGCGCGCCTCAAGCGTGAGCGGGACAGGGGAGCCCTTTTTGAAGGCATCAACCTTCTTTGATTCGTAGATTGTCTGCAGGGCCATGATGGTCTGCTCGTCTTTCTGCAGGTTGAATTTGAACAGCGGCTTGAGCTTGATGTTTATGTCCCTGTTCTGAAGGAGTTCGTTGTTGAAGTCCTTCTTTGCAAAGTCCGCATCGAGGGCAAGCAGGTTGTCGAATTTCTTTGATGTGTCGGCAAAGATTCCAAGGTTGCTGGTGTCGGCTGTCTTTGCCCTGTATTCCTTGACTTTCCTTTCCGCCGTTTCCCAGTCCTGCTTTGCGCTGGCGTGCTGGCCTAGATGGTTCTTCACATATGACCTGTTATAGTAAGCCTTTGCAAAATCCGGGTAGAGCTCAATGGCCTTGGTGTAGTCGTTCAGTGCATCGCGGTACATTCCCATCTGCAGAAGCACGGCTCCGCGGTTGAAGTATGCCAGTACGTTCTCAGGATTCACGGCAATCACCCTGTCATAATCATTGAGCGCACTGCTGTAGTCACCTATCTGGCTTTCCAGCAGAGCCCTGTTGTAAAGAGTGAGCGCGTTGCCGGGATCCTGGTCAAGCACTTTGTTGAAATCGTCCAGCGCCTGCTGGAGTTCCATGGCCTCGTACCTTATGAGCGCGCGGTTGAAGTAGGCGAAAGTGTTAAGGGAGTCCAGCTTTATTGCCTGGTCAAGATCCTGCAGCGCAAGTTCCTTCTGCCCCTGCATTGCGTATATCCTTGACCTTCTTATAAAACCTTCGGGGTCGAACATGTTGAGGTTTATGGCAGTGTTGTAATCCTTGAGGGCGCTTACCGTATCTTTCAGGTACAGATGGCAGGCTCCTCTGTTGAGGTATGCGTCGGACTCTTTCGGGACTTTTGCTATGAAGCGGTTGAAGTCCGATATTGCTTTCTCGAACTGCTGGCTCAGGAAGTAGGTGACTCCGCGGCTGAAGAACAGTCCTTCGTATGATGGTCTGAGATCTATGGCTTCCTGAAGGTCCTTGAGCGCTTCTTCATATTTGCCTGTGCGGCTGAGGGTTATGGCCCTGTAATGGTAGGCCGGAGTGTAAATGGGGTTGAGGCGCAGGCTGTTGTCAAAGTCTTCGGTTGCTCCAATGTAGTCTCCCAGATTGTACTTGGCTATCCCTCGCATGAGGTATCCGTCGTACGATGTGGTGTCAAGCCTTATGAGCATGCTGAAGTTGTCTATGGCGGCCGAATACTTGCCGTCTATGAGCATCTGCCTTCCTCGCATGTAGAACTGGTTGAGGTCATACTGCGCCATTGCACCAATAGCTATTATCAGCGCGGCGATTGTTGCCACAACGGCCTTGTATGTCCTCCTTGCCTTCATCAGTCCGCTTTATTTCTGTTTCTTGAAGATGCCCTTGCGGTTCTTCTTTGCTTTGCGCAGGGAGTATGCACTGCGTACCAGGGCCTCGTCCCTTGCTATATATTTCACGGCCATCGCCACCAGTATGGCGCTTACTACAGGGAAGACTGCGCTTACCGAGAAGGCCACTCCGTGCGCTTCCTTGAAGAAGATCACTGCAATCCAGATCTGGAAGCCTAGCAGCAGCAGGATGTTTATAACGCTTATGCGGAGCTGCATCATCCTGTCCTTGAACTTCACGATTGCAAATACTGTGAGGAAGAGGGTTGTGACTATGAAGATGAGCAGGTAAAGGCTCTGTGTGTATTTGACAACTGTGTCCGGGGTGTAGCAGAATTTGCTGAAAAGCAGCGAGCCCAGAAGTCCGGCTGCCACTAAAAGAAATAATGTCTGTATTCTCTGTATCATTGTCTGATGTGATTTTTACGTATATAAACTACAAAATTACAAAAACTATTCCAATAATTCCACAGTGGCAGTTTTATAAAATTAGTCTTTGGTGGTATGTGGATTTTTGTTATCTTTGAAAGATATTATGCGGTAGTAGCTTTTCATTTGACTTCAACTCAATGTACTTGAAACTACTTGGCAGTTTAATAGTTTGATTATGAGAGTTATAGCTGAATCTGAACTTATTATTAACAGCGATGGTTCCATATTCCATCTGCATATGAGGCCTGAGCAGCTGGCCGGAAACGTGATCCTTGTAGGTGATCCCGGGCGTGTTGCAATGGTTGCCGCTCATTTTGATTCAGTGGAGTGCGAGGGAAGTTCCAGGGAGTTCAATTTCAAGACAGGAACTTACAGGGGAGTGAGGTTCACAGTGCTTTCAACAGGCATTGGTACCGATAACATTGATATCGTAGTGAATGAGCTTGATGCGCTTGTGAACATTGATTTCAAGACCAGGCAGGTAAAGGAGAAACTCACTTCGTTGAATATCCTGAGAATAGGCACCTGTGGCGCTGTCCAGCCGGACATTCCGCTGGGCTCGTATATATTCTCGCACATTTCAGTGGGGGCCGATGGCCTTATGAACTGGTATGCCGGAAGGGACGAGGTTACAATACCGGAAATGGAGAAGGCCTTTGTTGAGCAGGTTGGTTATGACAGAAATCTCGGCCGTCCGTATTTCATAAAGGCTGACCAGAAACTTATTGATGCCTTTGCGGACTGCTCCGTCAAGGGAATGACTGTTGCCGCCCAGGGTTTCTACGGGCCTCAGGGCAGATACGTCAGAATTCCTCTTGCAATGCCCGATATGCTCGAGAGATTCGCCGCCTTCAGCCATGACGGCTACAGGATAACTAATTTCGAGATGGAAGGAAGCGCTGTGGCTGCCTTGAGCAGGAAACTGGGGCACAGGGCTGGTACAATATGCCTGGCCATTGCCAACAGATATCTGAAAGGTGCTAATCCCGATTACAAGGAACTTATGAACAAACTTGTGGTGACTGTGCTTGACAGGCTCGCCGCATTGAAATGAGATAATAATATTTAAATTTAAAGATATGAGAATCAGTAGATTGCTTTTGATTATCGCAGCAGTGGCCCTTTGTGTGTCATGCTCGGACAAGAAAGAAAAACAGGAAGTGATTCCTTTGGTGAAGACACAGATTGTAGGCGATGCCGCTTCAACGCTCGTTCATGAGTTTCCTGGCAGAGTGAAGGCTTCAAAGGATGTTGGAGTATCATTCAAGGTTGCAGGAACAATCCAGAAAATCCTTTTGAAGGAGGGCGATTCATTCAGGAAGGGTCAGGTTCTGGCCATAATGGATCCAAAGGACTATCAGTTGCAGTTCAATGCCGCAAAGGCACAGTACGAGCAGGTGAAGGCTCAGGCTAACAGAGTGATCAATCTTTATGCCGACAGCGTTGTGTCTGCGGACAAATACGATCAGGCACGCTATGGCCTCGAGCAGGTTACAGCAAAATATGAATTTGCTAAGAACCAGCTTGAGGACTGCAAGCTGGTTGCTCCTTTCGATGGTTTCGTTAACAAACGTTATTTCGAGAGCGGTACAACAGTTGCTGCCGGAATGCCTGTCCTCAGCATAATTTCAGGAGGCGTTCCTGAGATTGAGATAGAGATTCCTGCAAAGGTGCTTGATATGAAGAGCAATTTTGCGTCATTCACTGCAAAGTTCGATTATTCCAAGGAGCCTGTTGCACTTCGTCTTATAAGTATAAGCCCAAAGGCGAATTCAAACCAGCTGTACCCTATCCGTCTTTCAATAGATTCAAAGGACGGCAAATATCCTACACCTGGAATGAACACAATGGTCAAGGTAAATTTCAAGAGAGCTGATTTCGAGCAGTATTCCATTCCTTCAACAGCCCTTTTCAGCGAGGCAGGTGATGACAGGACATACGTATGGCTCATTTCGGCTGACAATGTTATAGTCAGGAAGAGAGAGGTTATTGTAAGCGCATTGCATACCAACGGAACCGCGGACATTTCACTTGGCCTGGAGTCCGGTAATGTTGTCATTACTGCAGGTGTCCATCAGCTGCACGAAGGACAGAGAGTGCAGGTCCTTAAGGAGACTTCACCTACAAACGTTGGTTCATTGCTTTAATGAATCTTGACTTATTATGTTGAATTTTAAGCAGAAGAGTTATGGATTTCGGAAAATGGGCTTTTAAAAACACCAAGGTGGTGTATTTCCTGCTTGCCGTTCTAATGGTGGGAGGAATCCTGGCCGCCTATGATTTGAGCAAACTGGAGGACCCTAAGATTACTGTAAAGCAGGCAATGATCATTGCAGTTTATCCGGGCGCCTCGGCACATGAGATAGAACTTGAAGTGTGTGATCCTCTTGAGAAATCAATACAGACAATGGGAGTCATTGACAACGTACGTTCGTACGCATACAATGACATGGCTCTCATAAAGGTTGAACTGCTGAGTACCGTGCCAGATGCCGACATTGAGCAGAACTGGGATTTGCTCAGGCGCAAGGTGACCGATGTTCAGGCATCATTGCCTTCGGGCGTGAAACTTACGGTAAAGGATGATTTCGGTCTGGTTTACGGTATGCTTTACTCACTCTCAGGTGAGGGAATTACGGAAAGGGAACTTTCAGACTATGCCGAGCTTTTCAGAAGGGAGCTCGGTGCTGTTCCCGGAGTTGCAAGAGTTGATATATACGGTGACAGGAACGAGTGCATCAACATTAACCTGAAACCTGAACGTATGGCCACTCTCGGGGTTGCCCCGATAGAAGTCGTTTCTACCTTGAACGGGCAGAACGGTATATACTATGCCGGTTACTACAATAATGGCCAGGACAGGTTGAGAGTGGCTGTTTCCGACAAGTCCAATACAATAGAGCAGATACGTGAAATGGTCATTCAGGGACACGAGAAGGACCAGCTCAGATTGTGTGACATAGCAGAGGTCCTGGACGGGTATGAGGAACCTGTCAGGAATGCCATGTTCAACAACGGCAAGTATTGTGTAGGCCTTGCAGTGGCAGGTCAGGACGGAACAGATATTGTGAAAGTGGGCGCTGCTGTTGAGAAGAAGGTGCAGGAGCTCATGAGCGCTAGAGTTCCTGCAGGCGTGGAATGCGATAAGGTCTTCAATCAGCCGGCTCTCGTTTCTTCCGCATTGGGAACATTCATGGAGAACCTGATAGAGTCAGTGCTCATAGTCATTGCAATACTGATGATTACAATGGGACTGCGAAGCAGCCTTATCATCGGCGCCAGCCTTGTGGTGATAGTTGTGAGCACCTTTGTGTTCCTGAGCATGACAGGAGGTACAATGCAGAGGGTTTCCCTTGCGGCATTCATCCTTGCAATGGGTATGCTGGTGGATAATGCCATAGTTATAGTGGACGGTGTGCTTGTGGATCTCAAACGCGGCAAGCCTACAATGGAGGCAATGACCAACATTGGAAGGAAGACCGCCATGCCTCTGCTCGGCGCCACCGTAATTGGAATCATGGCTTTCTTCCCTGTATATCTGTCACCGGATACATCGGGTGTATATATCAGGGATCTGTTCATAGTTCTTGCGGTATCCTTGCTCTTGAGCTGGATTCTGGCATTGGTTCACGTTCCTTTGATGTGCAAGCATTTCCTCGTTGACCATCCGGGTAAAAAGGCAAAGCGCGAGGCTGAGGAAAGAGCAAGGCTGCTGGCCGAGAATCCGGATGCCGCCAATCAGGAGGAGGATCTTTATAAAGGAAAGATTTATGACTGGCTGCGTGCAGCAGTAGGCTTTGGAATGCGCCACAGATGGGAGTCAATCATTGTTGCGGCAATATTGGTGGCTATCAGCGGATGGGGATACAACCTGCTCAAGCACGGCTTCTTCCCTGATATGGTTTATGACCAGCTCTATATGGAATACAAGATGCCTGAAGGAACATCTTCAGAGAAGATAATGGCCGATCTGGCTGAGATTGAGGAATATCTGCATACAAGACCTGAAATCAAGAAGGTTGTGACTTCAATAGGCGGCGCTCCTGCAAGATACAATCTTGTGAGAAGCATTCCGCTTCCTTCAATGTCATACGGCGAACTTATCATTGATTTCGAGTCACCTGATGCCCTGGTTGATAATATCGATGAAATACAGGGCGTGCTCTCCGAAAGGTATCCTGATGCATACGTCAAACTCAAGAGGTATAACATCATGTACAAGAACTATCCTATTGAGATTGAGTTCTGCGGACCGGACCCTGCTGTCCTCCATGACTTGGCAGCTCAGGCGCGCAAGATCATGGAAGAGAATCCTGATGTCTGCCTGGTAACATCGGACTGGGACCCTCAGATGCCTTATCTTGCCGTGAATTATGACCAGCCTTCTGCAAGGCGCGCGGGTGTTTCACGTCAGGATGTTGCATTGAGCATGCTTACCGCAGCCGGCGGCATGCCTATTGGAACATTCTATGAAGGATTGCACAAGAATACCATATATCTCAAATGCACCGAGGCAGAAGGCGAGGATATTGACCAACTGGAGAACGTACCTGTTTTCTCAATAACTCCAAACATCTCAAAGATCACCGATCCTGAACTTCAGTTGAAGTTCGCCAACGGTTCATTGCAGATGGGAGAGATCATTGAGTCCATGCTTTCCACCTATCCTGTGAAGGATGTTGCAGAAGGCATTTCCGTTAAATGGGAGGACCCTGTTGTGCTCAGGTACAACAACCAGCGTACTCAGAGCATGATGTGCTCACCTGCCCACGGACTTGAAACAGAGGCTGCAAGAGCTTCAATTGCCAAAGAAATCGAGGCCATAGAACTTCCTGACGGTTATTCAATGCACTGGGAGGGTGAGAAGGCTGCATCGGACAGAACAATGTATTATATCTTCAAGTACTTCCCGATAGGCGTTGTCATCATCATATTCATACTCATTCTGCTGTTCAACGATTACAAGAAGCCGCTTGTGCTTATTTGCTGCGTGCCGCTTCTTATCATTGGTATCGTGTGGGCAATGTACCTGTGCAACCAGACCTTCACCTTCTGCTCAACAGTAGGTGTGCTCGGCCTTATCGGTATGCTCATGAAGAACGGAATCGTGCTTGTTGATGAGGTCAATTCCCAGATAACAGCAGGAATCGCTCCGGACAAGGCGGTTATGAACGGAACGGTAAGCAGATTGAGGCCTGTGATGATGGGATCCTTCACAACAATCCTTGGAATGATTCCTCTTCTTTCCGATGCAATGTTCGGACCTATGGCCGCAACTATTATGGGAGGATTGCTCTTCAGTTCAATAGCAATCCTATACTTCCTGCCTGTACTGTATGTGACATTCTTCAAGATTAAAGTTGACTGATTCATTTGAAATGAAATATTCTGAATTCAAGGATCTGCGCTTGAGCAGACTCGGTTTCGGTACAATGCGTCTTCCTCTTCTGGAGGGAGGCGCAATTGACCAGTTGCAGGTCAATGATATGGTGCGTTACGCCCTTGACAACGGCGTGAATTATTTCGATACCGCCTATCCTTATCATAACGGTCTTTCTGAAATAGCTCTTGGCAAGGCGCTCAGCCTGCTGGCAGAGGAGAATCCGCAAAAATACTCCCGCAGCAGATCCTATGTGGCCGACAAGTTCCCCGGGCATCAGGCCGCAAGCGAGTACAATCCAAGGAAGGTGTTCGAGAGCCAGTTGAGAAAGTGCGCCACACCTTACTTTGATTTCTATCTCTTCCATAATGTATGCGAGAACTGCTGGGACGTTTATTCATCCCATGCTCAGGAATTCATCTCCTACTTCATGGGACAGAAGGAGAAGGGCCTGATAAGGCATCTGGGAATGTCAACCCACGCAGACCTCCCGATGCTTGAGAAAATCCTTGATTCCGAATACGGCAAATGCATTGAATTCTGCCAGATCCAGCTCAATTATCTTGACTGGAAACTCCAGAAGGCTGAGCAGAAGGTAAGGATGCTCAATGAAAGGGGTATTCCGGTATGGGTTATGGAACCTCTGCGCGGTGGCCTTCTGGCAAAGGAATTCACTTGCAATGACAGGACCGTTGAGCCACGGGCGATGGTTGAAAAGGCCTTCAGCTGGCTTATGGAAGTCCCTGGTGTTACAATGATTCTCAGTGGAATGTCATCATTTGCACAGATGAAGGACAATGTTTCAATATTTTCCACCGGCGATGGTTTGAGCAATGAGAGCAGGGAGCTGCTTGCCGCCCGCGCCGGGTCCCTGATGAGCAGAGTGCCTTGCACAGCATGCAGGTACTGCTGCGATACCTGTCCTGTAGGACTGGACATCCCGTTGCTCATTCAGGCATACAACGATATGAAAACCCAGTTCTCATTCACTCCGCAGATGCGCATTGAATCGCTCCCTAAGGACAAGCAGCCGTACGAGTGTCTCAATTGCCACACTTGCAACAGACATTGCCCGCAGAAAATAAATGTGGCTGAGGTCATTCAGGACCTTTGCGGCATGCTGAAGGAACATCCTACATGGAGCTCGATCTGTGAACAGAGGGAGAAAGCTTCCATAGAACTTGAGGCGGAATTAAACAGAAGGTAATGAAAGAACTTGAAGTTTTATTTGAACAATATACAGGCTTAAAGGCCGAGAAATGCGAGGAGCTTCCTTCAAGCGGAAGCAACAGAAGATATTTCAGACTGCAGGCCGGCAACAATGGCAATCCGATTTCCATCATAGGCGCATTCGGCACCTCAGTTGATGAGAACAAGGCGTTCATAACGATTGACAGGCATTTCCTGAACAAAGGGCTGCCCGTGCCCGAAGTGCTTGCTGTAAGTGAAAACGGAGTGTTCTACATTCAGGAGGACCTTGGCGACGTGACGCTTTTCAATACGGTTGCATCGGGCCGCGAGAGCGGTTCATTCAGCGCTCAGGAAAAGGACCTTCTCAAGCGCACCGTAGCCTTGCTGCCAAGATTGCAGTTCGAGGGCGGCGCAGGGCTCGACTATTCAGTCTGCTATCCTCAGCCGGAGTTCGATGAAAGGATGATTTCCTTTGACCTGAATTATTTCAAATATTGTTTCCTGAAAACCACAGGTCTTGAAATCAAGGAGATAGACCTTTACGAGGATTTCAAACGCTTTACACAGGACCTGCTTTCCCTGAGCGTGAAGCAGGATGTGTTCATGTACAGGGATTTCCAGGCAAGGAACGTGATGCTGCGCAAATCCTCCGACGGTGATGGCTGGGACCCTTATTTCATTGATTTCCAGGGCGGCAGAAAGGGACCTTTCTATTATGACCTTGCTTCATTCGTTTGGCAGGCCAAGGCAAATTATCCCGACGAGCTGAAGGACGAGCTCGTTCATATATATATGGAGGCCCTCAAGCCATACGTACAGATAGGTGAGGAGGAGTTCAGGAGGAACCTTCGTCTCTTCCTGCTCTTCAGAACAATGCAGGTGCTCGGCGCATACGGTTTCAGAGGATATTTCGAGAAGAAACCTCATTTCCTGCAGAGCATCCCTTACGCAATGGACAACCTGAGGAAGCTGCTGGCAAAGGCTCCGTTCGTTGAGTATCCATACTTGAATTCCCTTCTGACCGAGCTCTCGCAGATGAGGCAGTTCAATGATCTGCGCAAGCAGGCCAAACTTGTTGTGAAGATTTTCTCATTTGCATACAAGAAAGGCATTCCTGCTGATGACAGCGGAAACGGCGGAGGTTATGTCTTTGACTGCAGGGATATTGAGAACCCGGGCAAATATGACCACTTCAAGCATTTCACGGGACTGGATTCCGAGGTGATAAAGTTTCTTGAGGAGAACAGTACCGTTGGAGAATATCTAGGTCACGTTTACGAACTTGCGGATGCTCACGTGAAGAAATACATTGAAAGGAAATTCACTTCTCTCATGTTCAGTTTCGGATGCACGGGCGGCCAGCACAGGTCTGTATATTGTGCCGAGCATCTTGCGGCTCATATTTCAAAGAGGTTCAATGTGAGCGTAGTGCTTGTTCACAGGGAACTTGGCATCAACAAGGAGTTCTAGACCATGAAAGCAATGCTTTTTGCTGCCGGGAAGGGCACAAGACTCAAGCCCTTGACAGACACAATGCCAAAAGCTCTGGTGCCTGTGTGCGGCAAGCCGTTGCTCGAACATGTGCTTGGCAAGCTTTCTTCTGCAGGCTTCAATGATGTAGTCATAAACGTGCATCATTTCGCAGGTCAGATCCGGGACTATGTGGAAAACCACAGCGCACCGTGCGTCAGGATTAGTTTTTCGGATGAAAGCGAGGAACTGCTCGAGACAGGCGGTGGTATAAAGAAGGCGGCCGCACTGCTCAATGACGGAGAGCCTTTCCTGGTTCACAACGTTGATATATTGTCAAATCTCAATCTCAGGGACTTTTACGATTTCCACCTCAAGAATGCCGGGAAAACGGAAATCGTGGCAACTCTGCTGGTAAGTGAGCGCAAGACCTCAAGATACCTTCTCTTTGATGAGAATGATTTCCTTGTGGGCTGGACAAACGTTGATACCGGCGAGGTCCGCTCTCCATACAAGAATTTTAAATACCCATCGCCGTGTATAAGGAAATATGCTTTCGGCGGAATCCATGTGATGTCTCCTCTGGTGTTCAAATATATGGAGACTTTTCCAAGGTTTTTCCCCATAATGGATTTCTATCTGACCGTATGTGCTGAATGCAGAATCAAGGCATACGTGAAGAATGATCTTGAACTGGTTGACGTGGGCAAGCTCAATTCCCTCGAAACTGCCGAATCTTTTCTAAGAGGGCGTATGTAAATACGTCAGGCAATTGCATTTGTTCCAAGTCTTGGTTATATTTGCAAGTTATAGTGTACTTGTACTATTACTTGCAGGTCAGGCATCTGCATATTGCAGGAGAAGCCTCTAAAAAAACTTGAATATGGAACTTGAGACCGCATATTGCTCGGACAAATATCAATATACAATGGGCAAGTCCTTCTACGATCTTGGAATGAAGGACAAACGCGCCGTTTTCAATCTTTTCTACAGGACAGCGCCGGACAAGAACAACTGGGCTGTTGTATCGGGCGTGAATGAAGTGCTTGAAATGATTCGGAGCATGGGAAACGAGCCTGAATCCTTCTACGAGAAATTCATTCCGGGCGAGGAGTACGCCGAATTCAGGAAATATCTTGCCGCAATGAAGTTCACCGGCAATGTATATGCAATGAAGGAGGGCGAGATTGCTTTCCCGCTTGAGCCCATAATTACAGTGGAGGGACCTATCATTGAAGCCCAGGTGCTGGAGACACCTATGCTCTGCATAACGAACCATCAGATGGCTGTTGCCACCAAGGCCAGCAGGGTTACCAGGGCAACCCAGAAGCCTGTGAGCGAGTTCGGTTCAAGGCGCGCGCACGGTCCATGGGCAGCAACATTCGGAGGCAAGGCCGCAGTTATAGGAGGTTGCGCCAATACATCCAACACACTGACATCCACCATTTTCGGTATGCCTTGCACAGGCACCATGGCTCACAGTTTCGTTACAAGCTTCGGCTGTTCCATCAAGGGTGAGAAAACCGCTTTCGATTCATATATCAGGACTCACAGAGGAGAGGCTCTCATACTTCTCATAGACACCTACGATACCATCAACTGTGGAATAAGAAATGCAATCCAGGCCTTCAAGGATGCCGGCATAGATGATTCCTATCCTGCATACGGAGTGAGACTTGACAGCGGAGACCTTGCATACCTCAGCCGCCGCTGCCGTGAGATACTTGATGAGGCCGGTTTGCGCAAATGCAAGATATTTGCAACCAACTCCCTTGACGAATATCTTATTACCGACCTCGAGAGGCAGGAGGCTGCCATTGATTCCTACGGTGTTGGTGATGCCATTGCAACCAGCAAGCACAATCCTTGCTTCGGCAACGTTTTCAAGCTGGTTCAGGTTGATTCCGAGCCGGTGCTCAAACGTTCGGAGGACAGGGCCAAACTCATCAATCCGGGTTTCCAGATCACCTACAGGCTCATTCAGAACGGTCAGTTCAAGGTTGATATAACCTGCCTCAGGGGCGATGCCACCAGTGCGGTCATAGAAGCCGGAAAGGACTGTCCTGTGCGCGACGAATATGACCAGACAAGGTACAAGACATACAGGGGCGGTACATACGAGTGGAAAACTCTCCAGGTTCAGATGATAAAGGATGGAGAACGCGTGTATGAGGACATTCCTCTTATGGAGAAGCAGGCTTATTACAAGTCCAATCTCGCCAGTCTTGATCCGGCGGAGAGCCGAATCATAAACCCTCACTACTACAAGGTTGACATTTCAGATGAACTTTACGATCTGAAAATGAAACTCATACATAATCTTATAAACGAAATCAAGGAACTCAATTCAGCAAAATAAAGTTCAAGGCTATGGTACATGTTGTTGTTGACATGCTTTATGACTTCATAGATGGTTCTCTTGCCTGCATTGGCGGTGAACAGGCCGTTGCATCAAGCGTGGAATGGATAAATGAACATCCTGAGCAGAAGGTGTTATACGTATGTGACAATCATCCTATCAATCATTGTTCATTCAAGGAGTTCGGCGGTATCTGGCCCGTTCATTGCGTGCTCGGCAGCCGTGGTGCGGCAATACATCAGTCCTTCTATGACAATGTTTCCATTCTGGATAACAAACCTGCCAGCGAGGACATCTTCTATAAAGGGCGTGACGCATCCCGGGAGGAGTATTCCGGATTTGCAGGTAACAATGAATGTGTGAAACGCAATGGCGTATTGGAATACAAAAGCCTGTACGAGGCAATAGTGGAGCACGAGAGTTCCTGCGGAAACCTGGGGCTTGCCAAACCTCAGGTGATAATAAGCGGAATAGCAACGGAATTCTGTGTGAAGTCAACGGCTCTCGATCTGCTCGAAGCGGGCTGCAAGGTGAGCGTGCTCAAGGACGCTCTGGCATACGTTGATGCAGAAGGCCACACCAGGGCCCTGAAGGAAATGGCTGAACAAGGAATAACAATAATATGATAGGAAAGC
>NZ_JBAELF010000069.1:0-40307 GCF_056211015.1 Candidatus Egerieousia sp. | reverse complement strand
TCCGGCGGTGATTATGATTGAGAGGGTGAATAGCAGCGGAGCCGGGGCCTTATGGCTGCCGGGATGTTTAACCTTTCAATCATTCAAGTTATGGCACGCAAGTACCGCAAATTCGTCTATGACGAGAACCAACGTTTCATTTACCCGACTTCTGACTGGGGCTTCAAGTATCTTCTGGGCAGCGAGGAGAACAAGGATATCCTTCTCGAACTGCTGAACAGGCTCTTCCCTGACTATCATATCGAGAGTCTGGAATATCTTCCGCGCGACATCACCATACCGGTGGGCAAGATGCGTGATGCCAGCTTTGACGTCCACTGCCGTCTGCAGGACGGTAGCCGTATGGTCATCGAGATGCAGAACTATATCAAAAGCTCCTTCATCGACCGTTCCACTATCTACACCGCGGCGGCCATTCTGGAGCATTATGTCAATTCAAGGACCAAGGGATATTCCATAGGCAGGACCATATTCCTCGCTTTCACCGGAGACCCTCTTTTCAAAACCGTGGGAAGAACTCCCGTAAGACTCGCACTTTGCGACATTGACGAACAGCAGACCACACAAAGGAATGACAAGGTGTTGCAAATCTTTATTGAGTTGCCTAAATTTGTAGGAAGTCTGCAGGAAATAAACGAGCATACACCTTTTTTGGAGAAGTTGTCATACGTCCTTATGGAAATGGCCGACTGCACAGATATTCCGGACAATCTCAACGACCCTCTGCTTGAACGTTTGTTTAAAGCTGCTGACACCGCAAAGATGAAACAGGACACCAAAGACAGTTATATGAGATCCATCCTCGGGGAGGCGGAATACGAAGCCAACCTCGAAGACTGGAAGGAAGAGGGCCTTGAGGAAGGCCGTGCTGAAGGCCGTGCTGAAGGCCGTGCGGAAGGTCTTGCAGAAGGACTTGCTCAGGGCCTTGCTCAGGGCCTTGTGAAAGGTCATGCAGAAGGTCGTACAGAAGGACACGCAGAAGGACACGCAGAAGGTCTTGCAGAAGGAATAGAGCAAGGTTCGAAAGCCAAATCCTTTGAAATAGCTGCTGCGCTCAAGAAAGCTGGCATAGATTCAGCCATCATTTCCAATTCAACAGGTTTGTCTGAACAGGAACTTTTGTCTCTCAATGTATAAACAGGCCTGAACGTTTCACAAGTCGCTGTAATACAAAAGAGGGCTGACTAAAAGTCAGTCCTCTTTCAAATGATATGACTGCCATCGGCAGCGAAAGTTACTGTAACAGTTTCACTACGTCGTAATACAGGCTCCACCAACCATCATCGTCATCGCCCCAGGTCAGGACGCCCTTGGATTCAGTAGTGGCCCATACATAGCATTTCAGCTCGGTGTACCAGTCATCACCCATTGACATGCTGAACTCAGCGCCATGAGCACCTCCATTGTCGTATGCATGACAGTATTTAGGAGTCTGGTCAATCCACAATGTAACAGGCTCACCCTCGTACATGATAGTAGTAGGAATCTTTATGTACTGTGAACCTGCCTCGTATGGACAATCAACAGGAGCAGGACCGGTTATATAGAATGTTCCATCTTCAGGATCGCTGCTCATCTCAAGTGTGAAATCAAGTGTGATGCCTGAGTTGGCAATATTCACTATTCTGTACTTGGTACCATCCTCAATGTTCTTCTGCAATGTGGAGTGCTGCTCTGCATCACTGGTTATGCAATCATTCAACTGCTTGTGCCAGAATTCAACGACAGCGTAATCCTCCCATTTTGTGTCCTCCTGAGGTTTGAAATCAATCACGTCGTAGTAGAGCGGCCACCAGCCGTCATCCTCGCCGTCATTGTCTTCAGGCCAGGTAAGAACGCCCTTGGATTCGGTAGTCATCCAGACATAGCACTTGAGTTCTGTGTACCAGTCATCGCCCATGGACATTGTATATTCATCTCCATGGTCGGTACCCTTATCGTATATGGTGAGATACTTAGGAGTAGGATCTATCCAGAAGGTCACAGGCTCGCCTTCATAAAGAATTGTTGAAGGAATCTTTATGTACTCATTGCCATCGTATGGACATTCTTCAGGAGCAGGTCCTGTGATTACCCAATCACCCTCAGGATCGGTGTTGAAATAAAGGTCTATACCTGAGTTTATGATATTCTTGATACGGTAATCATTCTTGTTGTCGTATGATACCTCAAGCACGGAGTGTTTCTCTGCGTCAATGGCAATATGGCTGTTCATCCTTGATGACCAGAACTCAACGGTGGCGTGCGGCAGATATCCGCCTTCCGGTCTTGCGGACCTCTTGGTAGCAGCGCCGCCTATTGAACAGCTGCCTGCAGGAGAGACCATTGACTTGTCAAACGAAACGGTGAAATTATGCTTGCCGGCAGGAATGTCCTCAAAAGGAATGTAGGTCACCTGAACCTGCGCATAGCTCTCACCGGGTGCGAAATGAACGCTTCTGGAAGAGATGGAAAAGACGTTGGCCTCATCCTGTACAAAATCAAGATTCAAGGTGAGATCCGATTCGCTACTGCCTCTTACAAGGTTGATGACAATAGGTTCAGGCTCCTCGGAAAAAGAGAAACTTACTGCACTTTCCTTGAAAGTAACGCATTCGTTGGATGGATGATAAATGTAGTTCTCATCCTTTTCACAGGATATGAATCCCAGTGAAACCAGCAGCGTCAACAATATTAATTTAAATGTATTCTTCATATTTTCTCATTTTTTAGTTTTAGTTCAACTGCTAGTAACCAGGATTCTGCTGATTACGTATCTGAGGATTGGAATCTATTTCTGACTGTGGAACAGGCCAGAGGAAGAACGGATCACCCGCAGGCCTTATCATAAGCTCGGTTGTTGAACTTCCTGCACCGCTTACAACATTGCTGTCCTGTGCCTTGGACCTCTGCATGCCCTCATTCCAACGTTTGAGGTCCTTGTATCTGAAACCTTCGGCATAGAGTTCCTTCGCACGTTCCTCCTTGATTTGAAGCATCAGCTCCTCTCCGGTATATGACTGTGTTGCATAAGCTGGAATTCTGTGTCTGCGGAGTCTGTTGAGGTACTTGCAGGCCTCTGTATCGTTTCCGGATGCTGCGTATGCCTCGGCTGCAATGAGATACTGCTCGGCAATACGGAAAGGTTTTATCTTGTTCAGATAGGTTGAAATAGCCACACCCGGCATGAGTTCAGGATTGCCCGGATACTTCACGCAGATATAAAGATTACTTTCAATTGTACCGAAAACCACAGGAGTTTTCATGAACCAGGTCTGGAATCTGATATCCTTTGAGTCAAATGCATCAATGATCCACTGCTCCGGAATGTAATTTGGTGAATAGGTTCCATTTGACTGGAGCTGTACGTAATCATAGCAGTTTGATTCAGGAACGGACTGGAAATCGGCCCAGAACTGTGTTATGCACTCCTTGCCGCTGTCATTTGTCCACAAATCCTCAAAGTCCTCGGTGCTGTCAAGAAGGGTGTATTCATCACTGTCGGCAAGTGCTGAAGCAATGGAAGCCGCCTTGGCATAGTCTCCCTTTGTAAGGGCTATTCTGGCTTCCAGAGCCTTTACTGCATCTATTGTAATGTAGATGGAACCTTCCTCTCCATCCACCGGCGATAGTTTCTGCTCTGCAATGGCAAGGTTTCTGGCAATGTAATCGTATGTTTCCGCAAGCGTGCTTCTGCCAGGATAGGTGGCAGGAGAACTCGGGGTTGTGAAACTTGCATCGCTAAGCATCACTCCGTAAGTGCTTTGTGCAGTTGATGGATTGTAATTCTCGCAGAAGAGTTCAGCAAGCATGAACATTGACCATGCCTTTGCAAAGGCGCATTCTCCAAGAATTATGTCAAGCTGCTTCTTCTCGCTTTCTGTGTCCTGAATTTGAGGAATCTTCTCTTCAAGGAAATTGGCAAGCATCACGGTATAATATGAATAATGCCACAAGGTCTCTACGTTGCCGAATGTAGAACGCATCTCCCATTTGTAGTATTCACCGTTCCTGTTTCCGAATGTGATGGAAGCATGGAAGGAATCACCCATAAGCTCCATCAGATATACAGGTGAACCTGAACAGAGATAATCCCTCATTGTGAGATAAAGGTCACGCCTGAAATTCTGGGCATCGGCAAGTGTGGTCAAAGAAGTTTCAGTTGAAATGGAACTGGATGGCTGCAGGTCAAGGCTGCACGAAGACAGCAGCATTGCCATTACACACAGACTGTATAGTATCTTTTTCATAATCAAATCTATTTAAAATTAGAACTGTAACTCCACTCCTACGGTAAACTGTTTGGTGTTAGGGTAGTTACCCATTGCGGTGATTGCATCAACTTCAGGATCCCAGCCCTTATATCTTGTGAATGTGAGAAGGTTCCTTCCGGATACATAAACCTTTGCGCCGCGCATGAATCCTGTTGCCTTCATCCATTTCTTTGGCATGGTATAGCTGAGCTGGATATTTTTCAGGCGTACGAATGATGCATCCTCAATATAACGGCTGTCGTGCTTTGAAGCATCGTTAGGTATTTCTGTGATCTGTCCCGGAGTTGTCCAGATGTCAAGCATTCTCCTTGTCATGTTGGATTCGTCTGCAAAAGCAGGGCTTTCAATGAAATATCTGTCATAGTTCTCCATTGATTTGCCAAAGACTCCGGCGAATGCTGCATTCAATGAAATGTTCCTCCAGCTGAGGTCAAGTGTTGCACCGCCTGACCAAGGAGCGAACCTGTTCTTTCCAATGAACACGGCATTGCTCTCTGAATAAGTTCCGGTAATGTTACCTTCGGCATCGTACCACAGCGATTTTCCGTTGGCCGGGTCAACACCCGCAAATTTGACAACGAAGAACTCTCCGTATGCCTTGCCAACCTGATATTTGAGGCCCGTGCTTCCATCAACGAACTCGTCACGGCCGTCATACAGTTCAGTGATGGTGTTCTTGTTGTAGTTCATGTTGAAGCTTATGCCAAGATACCAGTCCTTTGTCCGTATGGCATCAAATTTCAGTTCCAGATCCAGACCGCGGTTACGCATCTTTCCAACATTTCCCCAACCTCCTGAGAATCCTGTGATGAAGGAATACGGAATGTACATGAGCATGTCCTTGGTGTTCTTGTTGTAGAATTCAATATTGAATGTCAACCAGTTCATAAGCCTTCCGTTAACGCCGATATTGAACGCCTCAACCGTTTCCCAGGTAAGGTCAGGATTGCTCAGGGAAGCCATGTACCATGATGTTGCGCTGTCGTATGTAAGGCCCGTGCTGGTCTTTCCATAAGACAGGTAGTTGTCAATTCCAGAGTTTCCCATAGTTCCAAAGGAAGCCTTGACCTGAAGAAGGTTTATCCAGCTGATATCCTTGAGGAACGGCTCGTTGTAAATGTTCCACATTGCGCCAACTGACCAGAAAGGAGCATAACGTTTGTTGGATCCGAACAATGAGGAGCCGTCTACACGGAAAGTTCCGTCAAGGAAATATTTATCATTGAAATCGTATGACAGACGTGCGAAGAATGAATTGTAAGCTATCTTGGAATTGCTGTAATCAGGCATCTCAGCAACTGTTCCGTGGTTCAGATCAGTCATGCGCGCATCAATCTGTCCCTTGGTAGAAGCCAGGAAATAGTTGTCCTTTGACACAATTGACTCATGGCCCGCCAGAATATCGAAATGATGTTTTTCGGCAACAGCAAATTTATACTCGGCGGTATTGGTTGAGGTGAGTCTGTAGAATCTCTTGAATGACTCGCTTGTTTGAGGTGAAACGGTTATCTTGTCGGTTGGCTTGATCTTGTCAGTGTATCTGCTGTCAAAAGCATCAACCGCCTGAACTGCACGGAGAACCAGACCTTTTATTGGTGTGACCTCTTCATAGACGTTGGCGTTTATCCTGGCTGTATTCCTTTCAGTAGGATTGTTTCTCATTACTGTGAAATAGTTGTTCAGGCCAAGATCGGTTATAAAGTCCTGTTCAGGGCCATAACCCTTGAAATTGCCGCTTTCATCGGTGATTATCTCATACGGAGTAGCATAAGGAAGACCCCATGCAATTATGTTCATAGGGTTGTAATAACCTGTGCTGGTTGTTGAATAACCTGCCCTGTGGCTTGTCTGGTATGCCAGATTGAGATTGACTCCCATCTTGAGCCAGTCGGTTATTCTAGTATTGATGTTGGAACGTATGTTGTAACGGCCCATATCGGAGAAAGGCATGATACCCTCCTGTTTGTATCCTCCTATGGAGATATAGTAATCTGTCCTGTCGCTGCGTCCGGAAATGCTTGCATCGGCCTTCCAGGTAGGGGCGTTTTCATTGAGAATCCATTTTCTCCAGTCTGTTCCTATCTTGTTCTTCAAACGGAACTCCTTCAGCTGCTGGAATTGCTCGTTGTTCTTCAAACTTGGATCGGACATTTCGCGGAAAGCGAACCATTCCTCTGAATTCATGAGCTTGATAGGGAACTGCGCAAGTGAGGAAACGCCGTATGAAGCGCTCACTGAAATCATTGGTTTCTCGCCGGTTCCTTTCTTTGTTGTAATGTATATTACTCCGTTTGCAGCCCTTGAACCGTAAATTGCAGTTGAGGAAGCGTCCTTCATCACGTTCACGGATTCTATATCGTTAGGATTCAAGGCTGTGAATATGGCCACATCAACAGGTGTTCCGTCAAGAATGAACAGAGGTGTTGTTGAGGCGTTGATTGAACTTACACCCCTCAGACGCATTGTAACGTCCGCACTTGGTTCACCTGAACTTGAATAAATCTGAAGACCTGCAACCTTGCCCTGAAGAACATCACCGGCGCTTGCTGCCGTTGAATGGTCGAACGCATCGGACTTTATCAATGTGGAAGCTCCCACAACAGAGCTGATTTTCTTTGCGGTACCATAACCTACCACAACTGTTGCCTCAAGCAGTTCATTGTCCTGCTGAAGTTCAACGTCCAGCACGGATGAATTGCCTACTTTCACGCTGCGCTCGGCCATACCGATGCAAGTGAATACAAGCACGTCGCCGTTGGAGGCGCTGATTGAGTACTTGCCGTCGATATCCGTTGTAGAATAGGCACCGGTATTGGCATTACGTACCGTAACTCCAACCTGCGGCTCAGACTGCTCGTCCGTAACCTTTCCGCTGACATTGACTGCAGCGCTTCCGTGCTGGTTCTCCGCCTTGCGGATTATTATGCTCTGGTTCACGATTTCGTAACTCAGACCTGATTTCGAGCAGATTTCATCCAGAACCTGCTCCAGAGTTGCGTTGCTCATACGGCAGGTGACATCAGGAACATCTGCAAGAACCTGCTTCTGATAAACGAACGAGTAGTTTGTCTGACTTTCTATGTCAGACAAGGCCTGGGCAATTGCCTTGCCCTTGAAATTGACCGTGATGTTCTGCGCATGCACCAGTACGGTGAACATGAGCATTATCACTGTCAGGATGAGGCCTTTGTTCAAATTGTTTGTCTTCATAGGCGTATCATTTGTTTTGTGATATTATAATTTTCTTGTTTTCAGCCTCAAAATGCAGGTTACCGCTCTTCTCCAGAATCTCCAGCACCTCGCCGAAAGTTCCGTAACGCGGAACTTTGCCCATGAACTCCATGCCTGCCAGATTCTTGCCTGCGAACTCATAGGAGAAATCATACCATCTTGCAAGCTGCCGCATAATCTGATCGAGTGTCTGATTCTCAAAAACGAACATACCATTGCGCCAGCTGGTCACTGCATCGGTATTTACCTGCTGCACGGCCATTGAATTGTCGGATTTTGCAAACACTGCCTGATGACCGGGTGTAAGAATGAGTTCGGAAGAAGCTGATGACTCTTTCTGAAGGGATATCTGCCCCTGTACCAGTGTAGTATATACATACTGGTCCTCGGAATATGACATTACATTGAATTCTGTTCCATGTACAATTATCCTTTCACCGTCTATCTTCACGCTGAAAGGCCTGCTGGCGTCTTTCTTAACCTTGAAATACGCCTCTCCTTTTACTTCAACCTCCCTCGAATTCCTGCCGAAATGCTCGGGATAGATCAATGACGATTCTGCGTTCAGCCAGACCTCTGTTCCGTCTTCCAGTGTAATATGGAACTCCCCTCCGCGCGGTATTTCAAGTTTGTTCAGGGCGAGGCGGTCTGCACCATCGGCCTTGAGTGAGGCCAGAACCTTCTCATTGGTCTCCGAGTCGTTGCCAAGGACTATGATCTTGCCGTTATCGGTTGTAAGCTGTGCCTGGGTCTTTCCCGGATGAATGCTCTGCATATAGTGCTCGGTCTGGTATGCGGCAAGCAATGCGTCATACTGCTTCCTGCTCTGATTGTATTTCCAGAACAGCAGAGAGAACGCCGCTATGATTACCAGTGCAATAGCCGAATATATCACTTTGGATTTGTGCTTTTCTTCGGATATTCTCCTTCTCATGTTCATCATCGGACGCTGTGTGTCCACCAGATTCCAATCCGCATATTCTCCGTCCAGATTCTCGCTGTTACTCAGCATCCTGTAAATGCGTTCGTTCTCCTTGTCCGAATTCACCCATTCCTCAAGTTCGGCCTTCTCCTCCGCCGTGATGGATGAGGTGATATCCTTTACTATCAGGTCTGAAATGTAGTTTATATCCATTTGGAAATTAAAATATTAATTTCCTATATAACGCAAAGGTCAGCAAAAAGGACAACGAAATTTTTGAGAATATTCAAAGTATTTTTTTATAAATTTGTCCGGAATGAACGCTGACCATAACATATACGATGATTTCAGGAAAGGAAGCATGCAGCTGCTGTACAAGAGCTTCTATCCTGCTCTCATATCATATTCTGGCAGCATCCTCGGTCAGAAATACTCCTTCCTCTGTGAAGACTGTGTGCAGGAATCCATTTACAAGGCATATGTGAACAGGAATAATATCAAGGATGATAATTCCCTGAAATCCTTCCTGTACACCACGGTACGCAACAGGGCTATCAGCTTTCTGCGCAAGGACAAATCCCAGAGCAATTATCTGCGGCAGATTGAGACAAGCGAGCAGGACATTACAGCGGATATAATCAAGAAGGAAACCTTGAGGAAACTGTTCACCGCCGTCCGCAATCTGCCGGAGCCTTTCCGACAGGTCTTTGAACTCAGTTTTGAACAGGGTCTCAAGAACAAGGAGATAGCAATGGCACTTGGTGTTTCCGAGAGTGCCGTCAAGAAAAGGAAAGCCAGACTGCTTATGATTCTAAAGAGGCTGCTCATATCAACCATAATTTTTCTGGCGGCCTTGTTTCAAGCGTGTGAGAACAGTGACGGCCCCAAGCACCTCTCACAGGAAGAAATTGATGAAATGCAATTAAAGCAGGAAATCAATAGGAACGATTATAAACTCTTCATGGATTCTCCATGATCCTGCACCACCGCACGCAGCCAGCGCTCGCGATGCTTCGGCCATTCAGGCATTGCAGGAATGCCCCTGCCGGCTCCGTTATCCATGAACGTGCCGTCTTCATTCTGTTTCTTCACGTTTCCGTCCATGAACTTCACAAGCAGGAATCTGTCAAGAGCTGTCCAGGTATCAAACAGATACCGGGAACGTTCGTTGCACCACTCCGTAAGCATTGCTCTAACGTCTGCGGAGCTCCTGCCCGATTTCATCATATCCAAAGCCAGACTGTCCACACCTTTCACCAAAGACTGATTCTCATTTTCATACTTGCTGGCAGCAGCTCTTATGTAAGGTTCGGCTCGGTCATAGAAGAGATATGCAAAATGCGCCACCCTTGTAAAGAGCCAGTATGCTGAAGTCTCACTGTAATTTGTCATATTGCCATTGCCTTCTTCAAAGCAGTGCGGTACACTGTTCACAGTGGTATATATCGGAGTGAGAGTGCTTGTAGCCGCATCATCAACACCGAACCAGCACAGACCGCCTATTTCATCGGGCAGCCATCCTCTGCTCTGGCAAATGTACCAGAAACCGGTCTGCTGGGTTGCAATAGGTCTCTCGAATTCATAATCAACACTGTCCACTTCAAATGAAATAGGCCTCCACCTGTTCGGAAGGCGGAAAGGTCCGGCGCCTATATCCTCGCGTGTATCAAGAGGAGTGCCTTCATAATGGTCACGCATTGCATCGGAAAGCTCACTGAATGAAATCTTATGGTCCGGCTTAATAAACAGAGGCATATCGTTCGAGGCATTGTGACCCGATGCAAAGTCAAAGTATCTGTCAGCATCGAACGCCTTGCCGCCCAGAAGCCTGAAAGCTGACCAGGTGCGTGATTCACAGCCGCGCAGCCCGTCCCATTTCAAAGGACAATATGCTTCTCTGAAGCTGAAGTCCTCGTCCTTGCCGCTGAAATACCCCATCTCACGTGCAAAATCAATGACATCAGGCGAATACATGCAGTTCTCCGGGTCGTTCAAAGGGAATTTCGTGATTCTGCTCTGGTTTGCGTGAGCGCATATATATCCGTCAGGAACTCTGAGGGCAACCCATACGCCACCTTTCCGGCCTTCGCCCTTGCCAACGAGTTCCATTATCCAGCATTCATCCTTATCAGCAATTGAAAAGGTCTCGCCCTCATCCATATACCCATAATTCTGCATGAGTTCATCAATCACCCTGATTGCTTCACGGGCGGTCTTCGCACGCTGCAGGGTAACATAAATGAGTGTTCCATACCCTGCAATGGCCTTTGGATTGGCCAGTTCCTCACGACCGCCGAAAGTTGTCTCACAGATAATGAGCTGATGCTCGTTCATGTTGCCAACAGTCCTGTATGTGTGCGGAACCTGAGGTATCTTTCCCCCATAGAACCCGCTGTCCCAATTATAGATGTCAAGCATAGTGCCGGCAGGGTAATCAGCCGAATCGTGAAAATACAACTCGCCATAGAGCTGATGCGAATCCACAGCGTATGACACCATTATGGATCCGTCTGCGGAAGCGCCCTTTGTAACTATGATGTTGGTACATGCTGATAACTGTGCTCTTCCCACAAGGATAAGTACAAACAGGAGTAAGATGAAGACAAGTTTTTTCATACTATAAAAAATTTCACGCTTGGTTTTACAAAATTAATAATCTGTCATTAGATTTGATTAAATTTGTTCAGAATGAAACAAACTTTCATTTCAAGATAAATGAGCATCAACCTGTACACCATAACTTCCGGACTCCACACCGAGGTGCTTCCTGACCCATTGAATGAAGAATTCATCAAGGGAATCGAACAGGCCTCAGGTCTGCGCTTCACATACAAAGGAGAACTTGCCAAGACTGCGGCAGTATGCTGCAATTGCCAGGGAATCAATATCTTCTATGTACGTACAGGCGGAACTGAAGGCATTTTCAAAAGTATTTTCCACAGCGATGGTTCACTCTCACCATCCCTGCTTGGCTCCAGAGTGCTCCTCCTTACCAGCGGCCTGAGCAACTCACTTGCCGCCGCAATGGAAATTCTCTCCTTCCTCAGACAGCACGGCGCCTGCGGAGAAATCCTTCACGGCAAAGCCGAAGACATTGCCGCCCGCATTCTGGAACTGTCTTCCACCGGCAACAGTGATTCACTCCCAGCCGGAACAGCGGATGAATCGGAGCCGTTGAGCCCGTATGTGCAGGAACTCGGCGATTGCGGGAAACTGCTTGAAGGTAGCAGACTGGGTGTAATAGGCAGACCTTCCGACTGGCTCATCAGCAGCAATGTAGATTACGCACTGGCAAAGGAAAAGCTGGGTTGTGAACTGATTGACATTCCAATAAGCGAAGTGATTGATCTGTTCAACAACAGGAATTTCAACATTGGAATAGTTGACAAACTGTGCAACAACCCTGAGAATTTCAACGCCTTTCATGAAAATACCCGGAACATCAGGACCAGGAACAATAAGGGCAGTGCCCCTGATTCCAATGCTGTTATAAGTGATGCCGAGATGGAGAAGGCGCAGAGGGTTTACTGCTGTCTGAAGGAAATTGTCCGCAAGTACGAACTCACAGGACTCACACTCAGATGCTTTGACCTGCTTGACAGCATAAGGACCACCGGATGCCTTGCTCTTGCCAAACTGAATGCGGAGGGAATAACAGCCAGCTGCGAAGGTGACGTTCCTGCAATGATTTCCATGGAAATCGCCCGCAAGTTGTGCGGAACACCTGGATTCCAGGTGAACCTTTCAAAGATTGACGGGAACACTCTTCTGTTCGCTCACTGCAGTGTGCCGTTGAACATCGTTGAACGCCACTCATACAACACTCATTTCGAATCGGGTATCGGTGTGGCCGTTCACGGAGAGTTCAAGGAAGGTCCTGTGAGCATCTTCAAGACAGGAGCGGATATGAAGCATTTCGTTACTATCGCCGGTGAAATAACAGGAAACCAGTACAAGCCGGGGCTCTGCCGTACCCAGGTTCTGGTGAAGGCCCCGGGGGCAGCGGAATACCTGCTTAAATCCCCTCTGGGCAACCATCATATAATCGTGCCCGGGCACTTGAATCTGAAATAAAACCTAAAACTTCAAGAATATGAGAAATTTATTTGTTTCAATTGCCGCTGCTGTGATAGCATGCATTATTTCCTGCTCCTGCAACGCAAAGGATGTTGTAATAAAGGTTCAGGATCTGCCGCAGGCAGCACAGTCATTCATTTCCACACATTTCAAGGGAATTGATGTTACGTTCGTTATTAAGGACGGTAACGAATACGATGTACGTTTTGCAAACGGATGGGAACTGGAGTTCAACCGCAAGGGAGAATGGAAAACCGTTGACTGCAAACACGATGCCGTTCCTTCAAGCATCATTGCACTCATTCCTGAATCGATTCCGGCGTATATCCAGAGTAATTTTGCAAATGCGTTCGTGACCGAAATCTCAAAGGACAGATGGGAGTATGACATTGAACTGAGCAACGGTCTGGATCTTGAGTTTTCGCTAAGCGGAAAAATCAAGAAAGTTGATGACTGATGATCAGGTAAAACATAAGAAAGCCGGGCAAAATGCATTGTCCGGCTTTCTTTCATATTGAACCTGTTACTCAGCTTTTGGAGCCTCTGGAGCAACCTCAGCAGCAGGAGCAGCAGCTTTCTTGCGGCTTCTTCTGGTAGCTGGTTTCTTTGCCTCCTCTTTCTTTACAAGAGCTGCCTCATTGAAGTCCACGAACTCTATGATAGCCATGTCTGCAGCATCTCCTGCGCGGAAACCGGTCTTGAGAATTCTCAAGTATCCACCCGGACGGTCAGCAATCTTAGGAGCAACTGTTCTGAACAACTCAGAAACAGCCTCTTTCTGCTTGAGATAGCTGAATACACAACGCCGTGAAGCGGTGGAATCATCCTTGGACTTTGTAATAAGTGGCTCTGCATAGATACGCAATGCTTTTGCCTTTGCAAGAGTGGTCTCAATGCGTTTGTGGAGAATAAGTGAGCAAGCCATGTTTGCCAGCAAGGATTTGCGGTGACCGCTCTTTCTTCCCAAATGGTTAAATCCCTTATTATGTCTCATTGTTTACTATTTTTTTTCAATATTATACTTGGTAACGTCCATGCCGAATTGCAGTTTGAGCCTGTCAATGAGCATGTCAATTTCTGTTAATGACTTCTTTCCAAAGTTTCTGAACTTCATGAGTTCTGAACGCTGGTGTGATACAAGGTCAGCAAAAGTTTCAATGTCAGCTGCCTTGAGGCAGTTGAGAGCTCTTACTGAAAGTTCCATATCGGAAAGCTTGGTCAACAGGAGGTGACGCATTCTCAATGATTCCTCATCCAGATTGTTTCCGGCAACCTCGTGGGTTTCCTCAACGCTTATCTTCTCGTCCGAGAAGAGCATGAAATGCTGGATAAGAATCCTGGCAGCCTCCTTCAAAGCCTCCTTAGGCTGAATTGAACCGTCTGTCTTGATCTCAATGTTCAGTTTCTCATAGTCGGTCTTCTGCTCAACACGATAATTCTCAACTGAGAAGTTCACGTTCACCATAGGTGAGAAAATGGAATCAATTGCAATTGTTCCGAATGGAGCGCCGTCCACCTTATTCTCATCGGCAGGAACATAACCTCTGCCCTTTCCAATCCTCATATCGATAACCAGCTTCACAGATGGTTCCAATGTGCAGATATGGAGATCAGGGTTGAGAACCTTGAATGATGAAAGACTCTTGGAAATATCCTCAGCTTTGAATTCTTGCTTACCACTAACAGTTACGGTAACCACTTCGCAGTCCTCCCCCTCTATCATTCTCTTGAACCTAACCTGCTTGAGGTTAAGAACGATATCTACAACGCCCTCAATGACGCCGGGGATGGTTGCGAACTCATGCTCTACGCCATGAATTCTTATGGAAGTGATAGCAAAACCCTCAAGAGAAGACAACAATATTCTCCTCAACGCATTACCTATGGTTGTACCGTAGCCAGGCTCCAAAGGCCTGAACTCGAACTTTCCGCAAGTCTCGGTTGACTCGAGCATTATCACCTTGTCGGGTTTCTGGAATGCCAAAATTGCCATATTGTTAAATTTTAGTGATTATTAAAAATAACTGAGTTATTTTTTGTTTATAACTAGTTACGCTTGAATTCAAGCTAATTATTATTTAGAGTACAACTCAACGATAAGCTGCTCATTAACATTCTCAGGGATTTCCTCTCTTACAGGAAGGTTGAGGAACTTGCCGCTTACAGCGTCTGCGTTCCACTCGAACCATGAATATTTGTTTGAATGAGCTGAAAGAGAATCCTGAATAACCTCAAGGCTCTTTGATCTCTCTCTTACACCTACTACCTGGCCAGGACGTACAAGAATTGAAGGAATGCTTGTAACCTCACCGTTCAAAGTAATGTGGCAGTGTGAAACCAGCTGTCTTGCTGCAGGTCTTGAAGGAGCAATACCCAATCTGTAAACGATGTTGTCCAGACGTGACTCAAGGAGCATGAGCAGGTTCTCACCTGTCTTTCCTTTCATCTTGGAAGCCTTGTCATACAGATTGCGGAACTGTCTCTCGAGAACTCCGTAGGTATATTTTACTTTCTGCTTCTCTCTCAACTGAGTACCATACTCAGAGAGTTTTTTTCTCTTTTTAGCCAAACCGTGCTGACCGGGAGGGCAGTTTCTGCGCTCAAAGTTCTTGTCAGGTCCAAAGATTGGCTCCCCGAATTTACGGGCGATTTTTGTTTTAGGTCCTGTATATCTTGCCATAATAATTACAAATTAAATTCTTGAATGATTGAAATATAAAATGAATTATACTTTACGCCTGCCCTTTGGTCTGCATCCATTGTGTGGAAGAGGTGTAACGTCAACAATCTCTGTTACCTCTATGCCGGCAGCATAGATTGAACGGATAGCTGACTCACGGCCTGCGCCCGGACCCTTTACATAAGCCTTGACTTTTCTCAAACCAAGATCATAAGCAATCTTGGCACAATCCTGTGCTGCAACCTGAGCTGCATAAGGAGTGTTCTTCTTTGATCCTCTGAAGCCCATCTTACCTGCAGAAGACCAACTGATTACCTGACCCTCTGAGTTGGTCAAAGTAACGATAACATTATTAAATGTTGAAGCCACATGAGCCTGGCCATATGCGTCAACCTTAACAAGTCTCTTTTTATTTGATGATACTTTCTTTGCCATAACCTATAGGATCATTTATTTAGTTGCTTTTTTCTTGTTAGCTACAGTCTTCTTCTTGCCCTTTCTGGTTCTGGCGTTGTTCTTTGTGCTCTGACCTCTTACTGGCAAGCCAACTCTGTGACGGATTCCCCTATAGCATCCTATATCCATCAATCTCTTGATGTTGAGTTGGATAGTAGAACGGAGTTCACCTTCAATTTTATACTCTTCCGCAATGGTTGCCCTTATTGCGGCGATTTGGTCATCTGTCCAATCCTGAACCTTAATGTTAACGTCAATGCCGTTCTTATTAAGGATGCGTTTGGCAGAGCTGCGACCAATTCCAAAGATATAGGTCAAACCTATCTCTCCACGTTTGTTTTTTGGTAAATCTACACCGGCTATACGTGCCATAATAACTATTTATTTTTTCTTGTTGGTTACAATTAATTATCCTTGACGCATTTTGAACTTAGGGTTCTTCTTGCAAATGATATATACACGACCTTTGCGTTTTACTACTTTGCAATCTTCGCTGCGCTTTTTGATGGATGCTTTTACTTTCATTGTATTGAGGTTTTTATTTGTATCTGAAAGATATTCTGCCTTTGCTCAAGTCGTAAGGGGACATCTCAACTCTTACCTTGTCACCAGGAAGGATTCTTATGTAGTGCATCCTCATCTTTCCTGAGATGTGAGCGGTAAGTATGTGACCGTTATCCAACTCAACTCTGAACATTGCGTTGGACAAAGCCTCAACTATTGTTCCGTCTCTTTCTATTGCTGCTTGTTTTGACATATAAAACTTCTCTCTTCTACAATTTATAAATTCTTAATATTTTGAATATAATCATATGTTGTGAGGATTTCAGGTCCGGTTGTGCGGATTGCAACCATGAACTCGTAATGAGCCGAGCATTTTCCGTCCACGGTCCTTATTCCCCAACCGTTTCTCTCAACATAGACATCTTTCTTACCCATATTGATCATAGGTTCTATGCAGATAACCATACCGTCGGTCAATTTCTTTCCGCGGCCCGCATGTCCGTAGTTAGGGACCATCGGATCCTCGTGCATTGTTCTGCCAATGCCGTGTCCTACAAGGTCACGCACTACGGAGAAACCGGCTGCTTCACAGTATGACTGAACTGCATAGCCTATATCTCCAATACGGTTTCCCACTCTGGCCGCAGCGGCGCCCCTGTAAAGGGACTCCCTGGTGGTTTCAAGCAGTTTTGCTACCTGAGGTGAAACCTCGCCTACAGGGAACGTATATGCGGAATCTCCTGTGAAACCCTTGTAGATTGTACCACAGTCAACTGAAACGATGTCACCTTCCTTCAGTTCGTATTTTGAAGGAAAACCATGAACAACCATGTCATTGACTGAAATACAAAGGGAGTAGGGATATCCCTCATAATTGAGAAATCCGGGAACAGCACCATTGTCCCTTATATACTCTTCGCCTACTTTGTTCAAGCGGGCTGTTGTCACACCGGGAGCTATCTCCCTTCCTACAACGGCAAGAGTCTTGGACACGAGGATTGCATTTTCCCTCAGGATTTCAATCTCCTCTGCAGTCTTTATTGTCAACATTTGAATGAACTATCAAAATTACATACCTGAGCGGCTCTTCAGACGTCCTGTCTTCATCAAACCGTCATAGTGGCGCATCAACAAATAACTCTCAATCTGCTGGAGCGTATCAAGTACAACACCAACAAGGATCAACAATGAAGTACCGCCATAGAAATGAGCGAACTGGTTGTTGATACCGAATATCATTGCAAACGCAGGAAGTATGGCAACAATTGCCAGGAAAATTGAACCTGGGAATGTAATGCGAGACATTATTGTGTCCAAATACTCAGCGGTTTTCTTGCCCGGTTTCACACCCGGAATGAAACCACCGTTCTTCTTCATATCCTCAGCCATCATTGTAGGGTTCACTGTGACTGCTGTGTAGAAGTATGTGAACAGAACAACCATGATACCGAATATGAGGTTATACCAGAAGCCTGTGTAGTTACCTAATGTGGCGGCTAATCCACGGGTAGCGTCAAAGCTTGCAAATATAAGAGGGAAAAGCATCAGTGCCTGAGCAAAGATAATAGGCATCACACCGGCTGCATTTATCTTAAGCGGAATGTACTGACGGACTCCACCGTACTGCTTGTTTCCTACGATTCTCCTGGCATACTGTACAGGAACCTTTCTCACGCCCTGAACCAGAGCGATTGTACCTGCAAATACAAGAGCCAGAACAACGAGTTCAATAAGGAGCATGATAAGACCACCACTGGCCTGTGCTCTTCTTGCACCCACCTCAGCTATGAACGCAAATGGCAATCTTGCAATGATACCAACCATAATGATAATGGAAATACCATTACCAATGCCGCGGTCTGTAATGCGCTCGCCGAGCCACATGATGAACATGGTTCCACCAATGAGAACTATGGTAGCAAACAGATTGAAGGAGAAACCGTTCAACAGAAACGCAGACTCAGGGAGCTGAGCATGGAGGTTCGTAAGGTAAGCAGGACCCTGCAGCGCAAGAATCACAATGGTGAGATATCTTGTGAGCTGGTTCAGCTTCCTTCTTCCACTCTCGCCCTCGCGCTGGAGTTTCTGGAAATACGGAATCATCATACCCAGGAGCTGAATAACAATTGATGCAGAGATGTAAGGCATTACACCAAGTGCAAAAATTGAAGCGTTACCGAAAGCGCCGCCTGAGAACATGTTGAGCAAACCCAACAGACCGTCAGATGCCTGCGCTTCAAGGTTAGCAAGCTGTGTAGGGTCAATGCCAGGGAGAACAATGAAACAGCCGAGCCTGTAAACTACAAGCAGAAGCAGTGTATAGACTATTCTCTTACGCAGCTCTTCAATCTTGAATATGTTTTGTATTGTTTGAATAAAATGTTTCATGGGGATTATTAGATTATAGTAATAGTACCCTGTGCAGCCTCAATCTTTGCTATTGCTGATTTTGAAAAAGCGTTTGCGGTTACGTCAAGCTTGATTGTAAGTTCACCGTTTCCGAGAATCTTTACAAGATCCTTGCCTGAAATAAGACCGTTCTCCACGAGAGTGTCAACTGTGATAACCTCAAGGTTTTTCTTTGTTGCAAGCTCCTGAAGGGTTGAAACATTGATAGGTTTGTACTCCACTCTGTTAGGGTTGATGAATCCGAACTTAGGAAGACGTCTCTGGATAGGCATCTGACCACCCTCGAATCCAAGTTTCTTTGAGTAACCTGAACGGGATTTAGCGCCGTTCATACCACGTGTAGCTGTGCCACCGTGACCTGAACCCTCACCCCTGCCTACTCTCTTGTTCCTCTTTGTGGAACCTGCTGCGGGTTTTAATGTATTTAATTTCATGTTGTAATCTCCTCTTTGTTAGCCAATTTCTTCTACTTTAACTAAGTGGGCAACCTTCTGAATCATTCCGTTTGAAACAGAATTCAATTCAATCTCCACACAATGATTAAGGTGACGGATACCCAAAGCCTTAAGTGTTGCTATCTGCCTCTTTGAAGCGCTGCAGCAACTTTTTACCTGTGTAACTTTTACTTTAGCCATAATTCCTTTCCTTAATTAACCGTTAAATACCCTGTTCATCTGAATACCTCTCAAACCTGCGATAGTATAAGCATCACGTATCTGTGACAAAGCCACGATAGTTGCCTTTACAAGATTATGAGGGTTTGAGGAACCCTTTGATTTAGCCAGCACGTCGTGAATACCTACAGACTCGAATACAGCACGCATAGCACCACCGGCCTTTACACCTGTACCAGGAGCGGCTGGTTTCATGAATACCCTTGCACCGCCGAATTTAGCCTCCTGCTCATGAGGAATGGTCTCCTTGCTGAGTGGAACCCTTATAAGATTCTTCTTTGCATCCTCAACACCCTTGGCGATGGCTGTTGTAACCTCATTGGCCTTACCAAGACCATAACCTACAACACCTTTCTCATCACCAACCACTACTATGGCAGCAAAGCTGAAGTGACGTCCGCCTTTGGTTACTTTTGTAACTCTTCTTACAGCTACCAGTCTGTCCTTAAGTTCAAGATCGGTAGTCTTTACTTTCTTAACATCCATTTTTGCCATAGTAACTAGAATTTAAGACCACCCTCGCGGGCAGCATCTGCCAAACTTTTAACTCTACCATGATAAAGATACCCGCCACGGTCAAAGCATACCTCTGTAATGCCGGCTGCAAGTGCCTTTGCGGCTACTGACTTGCCAACTACAGCAGCAACCTCAACGTTTGTCTTGCCGCTTATCTCTTCTGCCAATGATTTGTCCATTGATGATGCGCTCAACAAAGTAACAGCCTTAACATCGTCAATGAGCTGCACGTAAATCTGCTTGTTGCTTCTGAAAACGCTCATTCTTGGTTTCTGAGCTGTTCCGCTTACAACTTTACGGATACGGTAGCGTATTCTCTGTCTTCTTTCTATTTTATTCATAGCCATACCTCCTGTTATTTAGCGCTGGCGCTCTTACCAGCTTTTCTTCTAAGTTGCTCACCAACGAACTTGATACCTTTACCCTTATATGGCTCTGGTTTGCGCAATGTACGAATCTTTGCCGCTACCATTCCAAGAAGCTGCTTGTCGTAGCTCTTGAGTACCAATATAGGGTTAGCACCCTTCTTAACAGGCTCTGCCTCAGCCTTCACCTCAGCTGGAAGCTGCAGATGAATGTCATGAGAGTAACCAAGGCTCATCTCAAGGATCTGGCCTTTGACTTCTACACGGAAACCAACTCCTACGAACTCCTGCCTGATGGCATATCCTGTTGATACACCAACAACCATATTGTTTATAAGAGCACGGTACAAACCATGCATTGAACGATGGCGCGGCTGGTCTGTAGGTCTCTCTACGCGAAGCACGCCCTCCTCTACGGTAACTTTGATGTCAGCATCAACTTTCTGACTCATCTCGCCGAGAGGTCCTTTAACCTTTACCACATTTCCGTTTTCAACTTTAACGGTAACACCCTGTGGAAGGCTTACAGGTAACTTTCCTATTCTTGACATAGAATTAAAGATTTATTAATAAACGTAACAAAGAACTTCACCGCCTACATTGAGAGTCTTGGCCTCCTTGTCTGAGATGATGCCTTTGGATGTTGATAAAATTGCAATACCCAGTCCGTTGAGTACTCTTGGCATCTGAGCAACGCCTGTGTACTGTCTCAAGCCTGGTTTGCTGATTCTGATAATTTTCTTGATTGCCGCTTTCTTTGTCTCAGGATGATACTTGAGCGCAATCTTGATTGTGTTGCAAGGTGTTCCCTCTACAACCTTGTAGGCGAGGATATAGCCCTTCTCGTGAAGAACGCGGGCAATCTCCACCTTCATCTTTGACGAAGAAACCTCCACAACCTTGTGGCCTGCCATGTAGGCATTACGGATTCTTGTCAGGAAATCTGCAATTGGATCAGTCATTTTAACTAATGTTTTTTGTTGAATTTCAGTGCTTTAACCAGCACCCGATATCCAATGGTTAATAATAATGTGGTTATTTATATTGCAATAATGTAGAAATACGACAAAAGCCCTATTGTAAAAATAGGACTTAATATCTTCTACCAGCTTGCCTTGTGAACTCCAGGAATGAGACCGTTGGATGCCATTTCGCGGAACTGGATACGGCTGATTCCGAACAAACGGATATATCCTTTAGGTCTTCCGGTAATTGAACAACGATTGTGGAGTCTTACAGGTGATGAATTCTTTGGAAGAGCCTGAAGTCCTGCCCAGTCACCGGCCTCTTTAAGAGCTTTGCGCTTCTCAGCATACTTGGCACATAATTTCGCGCGCTTTACCTCGCGTGCCTTCATTGATTCTTTTGCCATTCTCTTACTCTTTGATTATTTTTTATTGTTTTTAAAAGGCAAACCAAACTCTCTGAGCATTGCGAAAGCAGCCTCATTGTTGGTTGTATTGGTAGTGAATGTAATCTCCATACCCATTACCTTGGTAATCTTATCAATATCAATTTCAGGGAAGATAATCTGCTCCTTGATACCAAGTGTGTAGTTACCTCTACCGTCCATCTTCTCGTTGATACCCTTGAAGTCACGGATTCTAGGAAGAGCAACTGCTACAAGTCTCTCCATGAACTCGTACATTCTTGCACCGCGCAAAGTAACCTTCACGCCGATAGGCATTCCCTTACGGAGTTTGAAGTTGGAAATATCCTTCTTTGAATATGTGAGGACAGCCTTCTGGCCTGTGATTGTTGTAAGCTCCTCCTGAGCTACCTCAATGAGTTTCTTGTCTGCTGTTGCCTGACCCATACCCTGATTGATGGTAATCTTGGTGAGTTTTGGAACCTGCATGATTGACTTGAATGCAAAATCCTTGAACAACTTTGCAACAATCTCCTCTTTATATTTCTTCTGAAGAGTAGGAACGTATCCCTCCATTACAGGCTGGAGAACTTCCTCTTTCTTTGCTGATTTTTTCTCTTTTGCTGCCATTATTTGATCTCCTCTCCTGATTTTTTAGCATAACGTACGAGTTTGCCGTCTGCATTGAGTTTACGACCTATTCTGGTAGGGACATTCTTTACAGGATCCAGAACCTGAAGGTTGGAAATGTGAATGCCTGCCTCCTGTTTGATGATTCCTCCCTGAGGATTCTTAGCATTTGGCTTTGTGCTCTTGCTAACCATGTTGACACCTTCAACAATGGCACGACATTTCTTTGTATCAACACTAACGACCTTACCGGTTTTGCCCTTGTCGTCACCTGCATTTACAAATACCATGTCACCTTTCTTGATATGTAATTTCTTATTCATGTCTTCTAGAATTTTATAATACCTCAGGTGCCAATGAAACTATTTTCATGTAATTGTCACGCAACTCTCTGGCTACAGGTCCGAAGATACGTGTTGCTCTGAGCTCACCCTGGTTGTTGAGCAGAACGCAAGCATTCTCGTCAAATCTGATATATGAACCATCCGGTCTGCGAATCTCTTTTTTAGTACGGACTACAACTGCTTTTGAAACAGAGCCCTTCTTAGCCTCGGCACCAGGAATGGCGCTCTTTACAGCTACAACTATTTTGTCGCCGATATGAGCATAACGCCTGCGTGTGCCACCAAGGACACGGATGCAAAGAACCTCCTTGGCACCGCTGTTATCTGCTACATTTAATCTTGATTCTTGTTGTATCATGGCTTATTTAACTTTTTCTACGATTTCTACTAGTCTCCAGCATTTTGTCTTGCTCAGCGGACGGGTCTCCATGATCCTTACGGTATCACCTTCAGAGCACTCGTTCTTCTCATCATGAGCTACAAACTTAGTGGTTTTATTCACGAACTTGCCGTAAATAGGGTGTTTCTCTTTTGTCTTGACTGCAACTACTATGGATTTCTCCATCTTGTTGCTTACCACTACACCTACTCTTTCTTTTCTAAGTTTCCTTTCCATGAACTTGAATTATTTGTTCTGGTTTTCAATTTGGCTCAAAATTGTGAGCATTCTTGCAATATCTTTCTTGGTTTTCTTAATCTTTGAAGAATCCTCTATTGGAGAGATTGCATGATTAAGTTTCATCTGGTTGAGGGACATACGCAGACCTTCCAGACGCTCACGGATATCCTGTGCTGATAATTCACGTATTTCACTTGCTTTCATAACTTCTGCGTTTTAATTATTCAACATAGTCTCTTCTGACAACAAACTTTGTGTTTACAGGAAGTTTCTGTGCTCCAAGGCGCAATGCCTCCTTTGCAACATCCATAGGAACGCCCTCGATTTCAATGAGAATTCTACCAGGAGTTACAGGTGCTACGAATCCCTCAGGATTACCCTTACCTTTACCCATACGAACCTCGGCAGGTTTCTTTGTATAAGGTTTATCAGGGAAGATTCTGATCCAGATCTGACCTTCACGTTTCATATGACGTACCACTGCCTGACGTGCAGCCTCAATCTGCTGACCTGTTAACCAATATGGCTCAAGGGTCTTGATACCAAAAGAACCGAACGCCAACTGTGCTCCCCTTTGGGCAAAGCCTTTCATACGGCCTTTCTGCGATCTTCTGAACTTGGTTTTCTTTGGTTGTAACATTACTTTTCAGTTTTACAATTTAAATTCTTGATTCACAGCTACTTAGCTTTTCAACACACTATAGTAGCGGGTTGCAAAGATAAATAAATATCTTGATATGCAAAAATTTTTACAATTTATTTGAATATTTGCGACAAAAAAAAATTGGGCCAAAGACCCAATTTTCAGTAATTTATAATATGTGAAACAAATTCAGAAGCTGTGTTTTCTACCGAAATCATCTGCCCTGAAGTTCCTTTCCTTTCTGCTCCACAACACGCATGACTCTCAGAAGATTCTCTCCCCAGAAGAGTTTGATATCGTTGTGCGACCAGCCTCTGCGAAGCATCTCAACTGTGATGTTCTTCATCTGGCTGCAATCCTCGAGCCCGTTCATTCCACCACCACCGTCAAAATCGGTTCCGATTCCCACGTGCTCCACTCCTACAAGGTTCTTCACGTATTCAACATGATCCACGAAGTTCTTCACGCTAACCTCTGTCTTAGGTCTCCAGGAAAGGAAGAATCTTCCGCTGCCTATCTGAATCAGACCGCCCTTTGCTGCAATTGCCTTGATTTCATCATCGCGCAGGTTGCGAGGATGGTTCTTTATGTTCCATACGCCGGAGTGAGTGGCAACGCAAGGAGCCTTGCTGTATGCAACAGCATCGAGCAGGGAGGCTCTTGTAACGTGAGAGACATCCACTATCATACCCAGATAGTTCAGGCTGTCAACAACGGCCCTTCCGAACGGAGAGAGACCGCGCCAGTGCTCCACACTGTCACGGGAGCCGTCGCAGATGTCATTATTGTAATTGTGCGTAAGTGTCATGGCACGGCAGCCTTCGTTGTAGAACTTGCGGAGGTTGTTTATATCCTTCCCAATCACATATCCGTTCTCAAGAGTGAACATCACTATAGACTTGCCCTGTTTCTTCAGCGGCCAGAAATCATCGGCGCACCAGGCCTGGGCGCATTCATCCTCGTGCTTTTTCATATACTCCTTGAACAGACGGAGTTCACGGAAACCATAATCCACAGCCTTCTGGCTTGAAACCGGGTCAAGCTTGCCTTGTCCCACGTAGATTGCAAAGAAGCAGGCGTCAAGCCCTCCGGCTTTCATTTTAGGGAAGGTTACCTGTCCCTTGGTAACGGAATATCCCTTGTTGTCCGGATGGTTCAGGTACTCGGCCGAATCAACGTGAGTATCAATGGTGAACATCACCTTATGAAGACTGTCCGCAATCTCCATCAGGCGGGCATCGCGCTCCTTTGAAGCATTCTGCGCAAATGAGCCGTTGGAAGCCATCAGAAAGATGGCCGCCATACCAATTAATGAAAGAACCTTTTTCATATATGCTTAAAAAATTTTTATTTCCTATCGCCAGTGGAAGAAACCCACCAGCCCATTGAGGCGGCAAAGCCTATAAGTATTGCTGAGATGGCAAGGCAGCCAAGGAGCAGCCACAGGCTCCATCCGGATGCGAATGCAATTGGCACAAAGGTTATGAGCAGGATTTCAACAGGAGCCACCGGGAGGTAGGCTAGTGCGTAATCGTCCATGGCCTTGCTCTGCATCTTAGGGTCAACTATCCTTATGAGGGCTATGCCCATTGCCATTGTTCCTGTCCACCATCCCCAGGCAAATATTGATCTCTCGAACCAGTATGTCTTTGAAAGGTGACGGCCGAAATAGAAAGTTATGGCAAGCACCAGAACTATTCCAAAGACTATCAGGACTATCAGAGGTACAGCGTATTTCACAACCACTCCGAGGTTGATTGCAGCAACACCGCAGGCAACCAGCAGGTCGGTGAAGAAACTGCCCACCCTCTGGGTGAGATTGCAGTCTATATAGTCGGAGTATTTGCATTTGTTTCCTATACTCTTGATGATGAGACCTGTAACAAAAGCGCAGCTGAATACGGGAAGTTCGAGTTCAGGATACCAATGCTTTACCAGAAGCGATAGTACATAACCCAGGAACGCGGCTACAAAAACGAATCCCATATGGAACGTGAGCGCTTCTATTGAAATGGAGGATGTGGTTGAAGCACCCACGGAATCTCTCTTTTCCTCTGGCAGCAGGCCATGGCGGAGTTCATCGGGAAGGTCCTTGAAATCAGTTACAAAGGAAGTAAGATGTTTTTTTGTAGCAATCTTTATGAGAACAAGACCTCCGAGCACTGCGCATATCACACCTACCGTTGCGGTTGTCATTCCCAGAGAAGTGGCTTCATCCCAGCCAAGATTGTTGAATGCACCACCGATAGCAGCTGCTGTTCCATGACCGCCGTAGAAGCCTGTTGAAAGCATCACACCAAAGGCATCGTTCAACGATGGCCAGATTGCCTTCATTACAAACAGACCGAACAGACCGGCCAAGCCCCACTGAATCAGCATGCCTATCTGTGAAAAGACCCACATAGGGCCCACTTTTGACGCAACTTCCTTGATTTTTATCTTAGGTGAACTCAATGCAAGGGATGCGAACACCAATGCAATCATAACGGAAGCGTATGTTCCCAGATTGTTGGAGAAAGGCAGCCAACCCAGACCGTTAGGACCCAATGCCAGACCCAGTATACCGGCAATCAGGCTTGGGGGTATGAACAATTGCTGGACGAGTTTTATTTTCACCCTGATAAGCTTGCCTACAAGAAGCAAGGCAAAGATAAGTCCCAGGTCCGTGAATAAGGACCAGGGGGTAAATGTTGTTGTGTCAATCAGTGAGCCGAACATAGCTTTGGTACATAAATTGTATTAAATCCAACAAAGTTACCGAAAATTTGATATTTTTGCCAAATAAGAATTGTATGGACATGGCGGATTTCAAGAAAAATATTCTTTGCAGGACTACTCTGACCGCACTGGCCGGAGCCGCCATCCTATATCCGCATCAAATGAGCGCACAGGATATATTCAAGAACCTTCCTGCCGAAAAAAGCGGCTGGAGAAAAGCCATGCGCGAATCCAGACGCAAAACCGCAGGTTTCGGGAACAATACGGCAGAAGCCGCAAGAATTATCCTGGATGTAGCCGACAGCGCCAATTTCAACCAGGAAATGGTCAAGGGCTTCAGGAGCGGTGCGAAGAAAACCATAAGGGACAAGAACGGTCATATTGTAAGCGGATATGTAATGGGGTATACCGTTGAGAACGGAGACACCATATACATTGACAGAATACAGCCTGCATACGCCCTTAACAAGCCTGTATATGATCTGAAAAAGAAGGAGTGGCGCAAGTTCTACAAGCTCATATACAATTTCAAGAAAGTTTATCCATACGCTCTTCAGGCGAAGAAGGCGGCACAGCAGGTTGACAGCATTGTTGCCGCAGAGCATATGAGCGGCCGCGAGCAGGACGAATATGTAAAGGAATTTGAAAAGAAACTTTTCAAGGAATTCGAGAAGCCGCTCAGGAATCTCACGGTCACGCAAGGACGTCTGCTCATGAAACTGATAGACCGCGAAATGGGCCTCACAACCTTTTATGTGATAAAGAACTATCGCGGACGTTTCAAGGCATTCATGTGGCAGGGAGTGGCCCGGCTTTTCGGCTCCAACCTCAAGACCCCGTACGACCGTTTCGGCAAGGACAAGAAGGTTGAGGAACTGGTTAAGATGTGGGAGGCCGGAACCTTTGATCCGCTGTACTATTCAATATTCTACAAGTAATCAACAGTACATATTATAAAAAAGATCGGCCGGAGAAAATCCGACCGATTCTTTATTATATCTTGCTTGGGTTATACTAGAAAGTGAAACCGAAGGTAAGGTTCAGAAGTGTCATGTGACTTCCAGTTGAGAGCTGCTTTGTCCAGTAGTACTCGTAGCTTGCGCCACAGAACAGACGTGTAAAGTAGCATCTGAAACCTGCGTGAACGCTTGCAGAAAGATCTCTCATGTCTGCATTTGTCATTGTACCGCTGGCATTCTTGTACTCGTTCCTAAGGTTTGCAAGAAGGTCAACTCCTACAAAAGGAGCAAACTTGAAGTTGTTGTTTCCCTCAATCTGGCACATGAAGCTTACAGGCATCTTTACGCCATAGAAGAAAGGAGCATTCACTCCGTTCCAGGTTCCGTTGAACTTGGTGTACTGAAGAGCTGCACCGAACTCGAGGAAAAGAGGATCTGTTCCAAGATTGTATGCCTGGCTCCAACCAAGGGTAACTGTGTTACCGAATGTTGCTGCGCCACACTCAGGTTCTGAAAGCCATGATGGAGACCAACTTATGTAAGCTGAATTGAACTTATCAGCATCATTCTGAGCATATGCAGCAGTGCAGAATGAAAATACTGCTACGAAAAGTGCTATGAATTTAATATGTTTCATATCCATGTTGTCTTTAAAATGTTAGAAAATGTAACGAACACCGAACTGAAGTTTCCAGCACTGGTCAAAGTCAGTATTATAATCATATGACTTAGAATAGTAATTGCCGTCATTATCCTTCATCATTGAGAATTTAGGAACATTATTATCGTCCTTGCCCTCATAATTGAGGATGCTGAAACCGTTGCTGATATTATTATTCTTGGCAATTCCCCAACTTGAATTCAACATATTACCAATGTTCATTACGTTAACTGAAAGCTGTATGGTATGAGAAGTCTGGCCAATGTTGAACTTGAAGTTCTGCAACCACTGGAGATCGAATCTGTGAACCCAAGGAGCACGTGCGGCATATGCCTCTGCGTATTTGCCTTTATGGTTCTTCAAATATTTGTCCTGATCTACATATTTCCAAAATGCCTCCGCATCAGATTGTGAAACAAAGTTTATCTCAGTCTCATCTTTTGGAATGTAAATAAGGTCATTGTTAAGACCGTCACCATTCATATCATTAACATAGCAATAACTATATCCATATGGTGAATAGCCTGAATAGAACAAGTTGAACTGCATCTCATCTGTAAGACCTTCGAACTTGAATGGAATGGTGTAGTTCAATGAGGCGATAACCTTATCAGGGACTACATACCTGGAACGCTGAGCTGTTCCAAAGTTAGGACCGTCAACTGTAATCATACCCTGCCATGTTGACATTGGGTCTGAACCAGGAAGTCCTGATACCTCCTTTGACTCTGTATGAGTGTAAGCCGCCATGATATCCAGGTTCTTGACAGGAGTCATGTTCAAGGTGATGTTTGCTGTATAACCCCAGCCCTTGCTTGTGTTAGTAAGGAGAGGAGCGTCTATTCCAGAATTGATTGCTACATTAGAAGGATATATCAGACGATTGTCAGCACCTCTGAAACGCTCCCAACTATCGGTATCGTCCTTAAGGTTTATGTTGTCAATCATTACACCATAAAGAGTTTTCTGATACATGAATTCGGCTGTTGCGCTGAATGGGAAGCTTGTAGGGAGCTGGTAGTCGAAAGCAATGGAAGTCTTCCATACCTGAGGCATCTTGAAGTTTCTGTCAACACCTGACTGTTTTGAGTTAGCCACATGTTTGTCATCAGTCAACTCTGTAGGAAGACCGAGTTTTGCAATAGCATCATCAACATTTGTAATCATTCCCAGCTGACCTTTCTGGAATTGCTCGAGTCGTGAATCTGTTGATGTTTGAATTCCATTTGCATATTTTGTCTGGTAGTTAACAGAATTCTGTACGAGTCCTGAATTGGTAGGCATGTTTGTGAAGTAAACAAGTGGGAGACGCCCCTGGAAGAAACCTGTACCACCACGAAGTTTCATGCTCCTGTCACCCTTTATATCCCATACGAAACCGATTCTTGGAGAAATCTGTACCCTGCTCTTTGGCCAGAGACCTGTGTCAATCTTCTCACCATTACGGAATGTGTATTCCATAGTAGCCTTATTGGTCTTGATATCATCATCATCAAATGTGAGATTGTCGAAACGTACGCCGTATGTGAGTTTGAATTTGTTGCTTATGTTCCACTCATCCTGTACATAGAATGCATACTGCTTGAAACCCACCTGCGCATTAGGAGACTTGTTGCCGTTCCAGCCGTATGTGATACAGAATGTTTCCGGGGTGGCTTCATTCAAGAAATCCTCGAGATTCCTGTATCTGTAATACAAGGTACCATTTCTCATATAAGCGTTGTTTGCAATCTGACGCTCGAGACTGAGACCTGCTGTAATCTTATGGTTACCAAGAAGAATGGTTACATCATCCTTGAATGTGTAAACCTTGTTGTGAACACCGTTGTTCCAAGTGAAGAGCTCGTAACCGAGTGACATATAAGGACCACCGGCAACTGTTCCATCCATCATAATATCAATATGAGGGAATGGAGATGAGTTGGTTCCGCGAACATCGTCAATCTTTGAATATGTGAAGAGGAACTGGTTTGAAACCTTGTCTGAGAAACGGTTGTTCAAATCAACTGACCATGTTCTCACCTTGTTCTCCTGTGAATACATATTGTTTGCAAATGCCATTGACTGAGGACCCAGACGGAATGTATTGTTAAGACGTCCTGATTTATCACCATCAAACGAGTTGCCATTTGGAACATTCCATGCTACGTTCTTTGTATCGTTGTAACGAACGCTGAGTTTGTGGCCTGTTGCAATGTTCCAGTCAATGCGCGCAAGGAATTTCTTGTTACTTTCATCACCTGCAAAGTCTGTATATGAACCTGTCTCATAGCCATATTTCTGAAGAACATAGTCCTGAACCTTCTTCATGTCTGAAGCAAGTGTTCTTGAAACGTTTCCACCAGGAGTCTCACCATCCTGACGTGCGCGATATTTCGCAACCTGACCAGGATTCAAGGTCTTCTCGTAGTTTGCAAAGAAGAAGAGTTTGTTCTTGATGATAGGACCGCCTACTGAGAAGCCCCATACCTTCTTTGAAGCATCTGCCCTTGCACCGAGATCCTGTCCGTTAACGCGGTTACCTCTGAGGTTCTGGTCCTGATAGTATGTGTATGCAGAAACCTTGAGGTCGTTTGTACCTGACTTTGTGATAGCGTTGATACCACCACCGATGAAGTTTGTCTGCCTTACGTCAAAAGGAGCTATTACAACCTGAACCTCCTCGAGAGCATCCATTGAAATAGGGTTGCCTCCACCAGGGAGAGCGTCGCTCAAACCGAAGTTATTGTTGAAGTTGGCACCGTCGATGGTGAAGTTGGTTGAACGGCCGTCACCACCTGCAAAGCTCATGCCTGAAGCATAAGGAGAAAGGCGTGCGATATCGGAAATGCTACGGTTTACAGTAGGAACTGAATTGATTTTCTTGCTGTTGATGTTCATTGCAGCACCTGTCTTCTCGGTAGCGAACTTTGAAGTTGAAGCTACTACAAGAACCTCTGCGAGTTCCTCTGTTGCAAGAGCAAGCTTGGCGCTTACTGTGTTAGCCTCACCGAGTTCCAGAGTGATGTCGGGATACTGAACTGTCTGTGAGCCAATGAGAGAGAATGTAACCTCGTATGGTCCGCCAGGACGCATACCCTGAATTGCATACCTACCCTCAGCGTTGGTGGCTGCATAATACTTAGAGCCTGAAGGAGTGTGTACAGCAACAACGGAAGCGCCTATGAGAGCCTCGCCGTTTTCATCTGTAACAACACCATTCATTGAAGATGTTGTAATCTGCGCATTTGCAGAAACAACAACCAGCAATGCTGCCAGAATGGAGCAAAAACTGCTAAATAATTGTTTCATAGATAATTATAGTTAGTTTATTGGAATTTGTTTGATGGCAAATATATAAAATAGATGAATGCCTCCCAAAGTTTTTTATAAAAGTTGCTCACCCCTTTTTTTATATGAAAATATAGTATATCTTTGCAGGTTAAATAGTGGAAAGATTTGACTGCTTGCAACCACTGGAAAAAATGCTAAAACGCCCCGCAATCACATTCTCTCTGTGATTCATGTTTGCGCAATGCGCAGAAAGTTTTCAGCACGCTTCCCGGTATCCGCAGAACAATCCGCACCGGCAATTGCCTTTCCAGCGATTGCAGTAGAAATTTCCACAGCATTGTACAACATTATATAGGTATAAAGACATGTCATATTTATTTACATCGGAAAGTGTATCGGAAGGACATCCGGACAAAGTTGCGGACCAGATTTCGGACGCAATCCTGGATGATTTCCTCAGGAAGGATTCAGAAAGCAAGGTTGCCTGTGAAACATTCGTAAGCACAGGACTGGTAGTCATTGGTGGTGAAGTAAGATCCGAAGCATGGGTTGACATTCAGCAGATAGCAAGGAACACCATAAGAAAAATCGGTTACACCAAGGGGGAATACATGTTTGACGCAAACTCCTGCGCCATTCTTTCGGCCCTTCACGAACAGAGCGATGACATCCACCGAGGTGTTGCTCGCCAGGATATTGACAATCAGGGAGCAGGTGACCAGGGAATGATGTTCGGCTACGCCTGCAACGAGACAAAGGAGTATATGCCGCTCCCTATCTATCTGGCCCACCTTGCACTTGAGGAACTGGCCCGCATAAGGAAGGAAACCAAGCTCATGCCTTATCTCAGGCCTGACGCCAAATCACAGTTCACCATTGAATATTCGGACAATAACGTTGCTCAGAGGATACATACCATTGTAATATCCACCCAGCACGATGAATTCGATGACGACGACTCCATGCAGAAACGCATATACAGCGACATAAAGAACATTCTTCTGCCGCGTATGATAGAGAAGCTGGACACCAGGAACGCAGCGCTTTTCAACACTGATTTCCGTCTGCTGGTGAACCCTACAGGCAAGTTCGTGATTGGCGGCCCTCACGGAGACACAGGCCTCACCGGAAGGAAGATCATTGTTGACACATACGGAGGAAGAGGAGCCCACGGCGGTGGAGCGTTCTCAGGCAAGGACAGCTCAAAGGTTGACCGCAGTGCAGCGTATGCCGCAAGATACATTGCAAAGAATATGGTTGCCGCCGGCGTTGCAGATGAAATGCTGGTTCAGTTGAGTTATGCCATAGGCGTTGCCGAGCCTGTAAGCATATATGTGAACAGTTACGGTACCCTGAACCCTGCCATCAAGCTCACTGATGCTCAGATTGCACTGGCGATAGGAAAAATATTCGACCTCAGACCTGCAGCAATAGTAAGGAAGTTCGGGCTCAAGAATCCTATCTTCGAACCTACAGCAGCATACGGACACGTTGGAAGAACACCATACAAGGCAGAAGTCACAGTTTATGAAAACGGCAAGGCCTGCCGGAAGGAGGTTCAGTTCTTCGGATGGGAACTGCTTGATTCAGTTGATAAGGTGAAGGAAATTTTCGGACTGTAGCAGGAACCGGCTCAATCCAGCTTGTATGATTTCTCAATGGCCAGTCTCAATTCAGTGAGGCTGGCTATTGTTTTCAGCTTGCCTCCGCACACGAATGAAATACCGCCTGTTTCCTCTGAAACCACAACTGCGGTTGCATCGCTGTCCATTGTAACGGCGCAGGCAGCCCTGTGACGCAGACCGTACTGCGCAGGAATGTCAGGATTCTCCACAATAGGCAGGGTGCAGCGTGCCGCTACAATCCTGTCAGGAACAATTATCATTGCGCCATCGTGCAAAGGACTGTTCTTGAAGAATATGTTTTCAATCAGACGCCTGTTGATACGGGCATCCACCGTGTCACCCGTCTTGATGATATAATCCAGAGAGGAAATGTGCGGCATCACTATGAGCGCACCTGTCCTTGTCTCGCTCATGGCCCTGCAGGCCTGTGTTATTTCATCAAGCGATTCTGCAGAAATGCCGCTTGTTGATGTATTGCCGAAAAGCTTGCTGATACGTCTGAGCCCCTTCCTCTGCAAATAGTTGTTCCCTATGTGCACCAGTGCGCGCCTGATCTCCTGCTGGAAAAGGATGATGAGCGCCAGGACTCCCACTCCAAGCACCTGCCCCATGATTGATGACAGCAGCTTCATGTCAAGGGCCTTCACAATTATCCATACCACATACAGGATAAGTATGCCAATGAATATGCTCATTGCCGAGGTACCCTTTATCAGTTTGAAAATGTAAAAGACCAGCAGAGCTACAAGAAAAATGTCAATAACATCAATTATGTGAAAACCAAGGATATCCAACATATCTGCAAACTATTTCCTTTCTTATTTTTTCTTCTTTCCTTTCTTGAGAACGTACTTTCCGTCCTTGCCCTTCTTGTACTCCTTTCCCTTGCCAATATGCTTGAGGAAACCTATATACTGCTGCTCGTCCAGAACTTTCTTCATGGCTTCTTCCGTACGGGCCTCCCACTTTTCATTCAGGCTTTTGTAAGTCTCAGGATTCTGCATTCCCCCCTTGTGCATTGTCTCGAACTCCTCCATTACGCCTGTGTAATTGTGCACAAGTATGGAATCTACATAGAATGCCTGGGCGGAAGTCAGGCGCAGCTCCTTTTCAAGCTGTCCAACATGCTCGTAAGCAATCTCCTCAGGACTTTTCTGCTTCTGGTCCTGCTGGGCTTCAGACATGAGCGGGCTCACAAGAAACAGCGCACTCAAGAAAAAGAACAAAAGTTTTTTCATATTTCTCATTATTTATTATTCACTATCGATGGTAAATTATGATTATTTCATTTCAGCTACCGTTTCTTCTACAACAGGAGCCGGTTGAGCCTGCTTTGCCTTGAAGGCTGCCTTCTGGTCCTCAACGGACTTCATTGCAGGGTCGCTGGCAACAGCTCTCTTCCATACATCGGTATAGCCTGGCTGATCCGGATTTTCAGGGATGCGGCTGCCATAGTTCCATCCATTGTAGCTGTTGTACTTGAAAGTGCCGTCCTCATTCTGTTTCTTCACATTGCCATCTATGTACTTTACAAAGAGATTCTCCTCCAGGGTCTTGAACTTGTTGAACATTCTGGCTGCAAAGAGCTCGCTCCAGTTTGTGAGATACTCCTTCACATCCTCCTCCTCGTCCATTATCCTCTTTGCCTGCTCGTCAACGGTTGGAATTATCTTGAGCGCACCAATCTCGTGCTCGTCGGATGCGGCGCGGATTTCAGGTGCAACATAATTGTATCTGAGATAAGCCTGGTGCGCAAGCCTGTTGAAAAGCCAGAAAGCGGAAGTAGGAGAATAAGTGAGCATATCGCCGTTGCCCACCCTGAAGCATTCCGGAACTCTGGTGGCCGATGAATATACAGGTGTCAGACACGATGTGGCAGCATCGTCAACACCGAACCACAGGATACCGCCTATTTCATCGGGCAGCCAGGCCCTTGCCTGACCAACCATCCAGAAGCCTGTCTGCTGTGTGGCAATGGCACGCTCGTTCACATAAGTCCTGCCTTCCCACTCGAACTCCATCGGGCGCCATCTGTAAGGACACTCGTTGCCGCCTGCGCCAATGTCGTTCCTCATATCAAGAGGAGTGTTCTCAAAATGGTCTCTCATTGCATCGGCAACATCCTTCACACTGAGTTTTCCGGCCGGCTTGATGAATAATGGAAGGGAACCTGTTGAATCAACGCCTGTTATGTAATCAAGGTAGAAGTCTGCAGGATTGTCACCTATCTGACCGCCGCCCAGAATGTTGAATGCAGCCCATACACGGGCATCGCAGCCTCTTATTGTGCCGAAATCAGCAGGCGCGTATGCCTCTGCAAAACTGAAAGGTTTGCCGCTATTGCTGTCATAGTACCCTTTCTCAACTGCAAATGAAACCACATCCTTTGCATAGAGGCAGTTCTCTGGATCATCCATAGGGAACTCCCGTATTCTGGACTGATTTGCGTGGGCGCAGATATAACCGTCGGGAACCCTGCGGGCAACCCAGACAGCACCTCTTTTCTTGTTCACACCTTTCCTGTCAAGTTCAACGCCCTTGCCTATGATTTCCATAATCCAGGCTTCGTTCTTGTCTGCAATGGAGAATGTCTCTCCCTCGGATGCATAACCGTATGTATCCATGAGGTCAACTATTGTCTTTATTGCCTCCCTTGCACTTGCGGCTCTCTGGAGTGTGATGTATATGATTGAACCATAGTCCATGCCGCCGGTGGTATCCACCAGTTCCTCGCGGCCTCCGAAGGTTGTTTCAGTAATAATGAGCTGATGCTCGTTCATATTGCCCATTGTGGAATATGTCCTGGCCACCTGTGAAATCACGCCCAGAGGCCTTCCGCCTGTATCCCACTCGCTTATCTGAATCTTTGCACCTTTCTTGAAGACTCCGCCGGGAACATAATAGAGCTCGCCGTACTGCACGTGGGAATCAGCGGCATAGCTCACCAGCACGGAACCGTCGGTTGATGCGCCTCGACTAACAATTATGTTAGTACAGGCGTTGGCATTCTGCCAGCAGCCCATGAACAGCAGAGAAATCAAAAGAGAAATTCTGGACAAATATTTTATCATAATCGAACAATTTGTTTTTAATTATTCAAAAAAACAAGCGGATGGATTAAAAACATTAAAAACACGCCAAGTCCTTATCCAACATCCACTTGAGCTATCGGGAAACAAAGTTAAGCAAAATAGTCTTTTGCACACATTTTTTTGATAACTTGCCTTGCATTATGAAAAGAGAAAGCTTTGGAGGAAGATTCGCCGTTCTTGTGGCAATGGTTGGCTCGGCAGTAGGTCTGGGCAACCTGTGGAGGTTCCCGTACCTTGTAGGAAGGAACGGAGGAGCCGCATTCATTATTGTATATCTGGTGATTGCACTTATTATATGCCTGCCTATCATGCTGTCCGAAGAGATAATCGGACGCAGAAGCGAATCCAATGTATACGGAGCGTTCAGCAAGCTGGTGCCGAAGTCAAAATGGAACATAGTTGGAATCATAAGCCTGATCACCCCTATACTTATAATGAGCTTCTACTGCGTGGTAGGAGGATGGATAATATATTACCTTATGCAGTCCTGCACCTTCCATCTGGTCCATGGGGGCGCAACAGATCCTGATATGTTCGGCAAGCTGGCCACCCGGACCTGGACTCCGATGATATATGCATTCATCTTCCTCTTCCTGACAGGATTCATTATTTCAAGAGGTGTGCAGAAAGGAATAGAAAAATACTCGAAATTCCTCATGCCGCTTCTTTTTTTCTGCACTCTTGGCATTGCCATTTACAGCATGACCCTGCCAGGGTCCTCCGAAGGACTGCGCTTCCTTTTCAAGCCTGACTTTTCCAAACTTTCCCTGAATGCCATTTTCGAGGCACTGGGACAGGCTTTCTTCTCCCTTAGCCTGGGCTCAGGTCTGGTGATTACCTACTCTTCCTATATAAAAAAGAACGAGTCGCTTGTTTATACGGCCTTTTCCACATCAATCATGGACACCATATTTGCCTTGCTTGCAGGAATGGCCATAATGCCGGCCGTGTTCGCTTTCGGCATGGAACCTTCGCAAGGTCCGAGTCTGATATTCATAACCATTCCTCTAATTTTCGCAAAGATGGCAACCGGACCGATTGTGGCTGTGATCTTCTTCTTTGTTGTATTCGTTGCTGCAATCACTTCTTCAATTTCATTGCTGGAAATAGTCACATCCTTTGCCTGTGACCAATACGGATGGTCAAGAAAGAATGCGGTCATAATCATTACCTCGCTTGTTGTGCTGCCATTGATGGTTATCTGCTCCTTGTCAACAGTCGTTCTTTCGAACTTCACAATATTCGGCAAAAACATATTCGACCTGTTCGATTATGTTTCCGCCAATGTATGCATGATTCTGTGCGCTCTTGCATTCGTGATATTCGTTGGATGGAAGCTCAAATACGAATCTGTTGAAGATGAATTGAGCAATCACGGCTCTCTCAGAATCAGTCCCGCCCTTATCAAGACTCTTTTCTTCCTGATAAAGTGGGTGGCCCCTATTGCAATAACCGCAATCATCGCAATGAATTTCATGTAGCCGCACTATATACCAAGCACAACTGCTGCCGGTATACCCAGTCTCAAGCAGATATTCCTGGCAAGATCAAAAGTTGGCTTGCATTTGCCTGAAACGAGATCGCTTACTCTTGATTGACTTGTGCCCAGAATTCCAGCCATGTCCTTTTGAGAAAGTCCCATCTCGAACATACGCTCTTTAAGGCATTCCTGCAACGTAGGCGTTCCCAAATCAAAATGTGCATCGGAATAATCCGCCACCAGCCCTGAAAGAATACTGTACTCCATCTTCCTGGAATCGTTGTCCGGCATTTCTTCTGTAACGACTTCTACGAGCGACTCTATTCTTCCAAGCGCCCATTCGTATTGTTCTCTGGTCTCAATCTTTGTCATAATAACGTAACATCTCTAATTTTATCATACTCTGCATGAGTCCCTATCCATCGTACAAGTATGGTCCGGTTAAAAAACTTCACAACTACAACCAGCCTGTGATGTCCTCCATGAATGTTGAAAACATAATGCTGATTTCCTGGCATGTCTACATCGCCAAACGTCCTTCGTACATCTGCGAAGCTGTTCCATTGACTCGCCTCCACCTTCCCGACCCATTCCTGCAATGCGGTTCTGCTGTCAGGATGACGTTCCACATATTGCTTCAACGGTTCTTTAGTAATAATTCTCATACTCTGCAAATATATAAATTTTATATAAAATATATACAATTAAGATAAACTATTCACTGAACATACCCCAGGGTGGCTATGCTTATGCTGCAGTTGAAATGCTGCAGCAGGACTGTGGCGCAGGCATCAAGCGTTGCGCCTGTAGTCAGCACATCATCAACCAGCAGGACATGCTTTCCTTCCAGCAGGGCCCTGTTCCTTTCCGAGTCCCTTGCGCCGAACGCATCCCTCACATTCAGCCAGCGCTCAGTCCTGTCCTTCCTGGTCTGGGTCCTTGTAGCACTTTTTCTATACAGCACTTGAGATAGTACCTTGCATTCAGGAATGATTATCCTGCCGCACAATGATTTTTCTCCTCCTTCACAATCCCTGACGGTGGAATTGTATTCAGACGCTTTGTCTTCTGCTGCCAGATTGTAGCCCCTGCAAATGCCACGTGCAATCACCTCGCTCTGATTGTAACCGCGCTTGAGCCTGCGCCTCCAATGCAGTGGCACAGGAATCACAAAGTCTATGAATCTGTTAACGCTCGTTGCACATTCCATTGCTCCGGCACTGTGCAAGTTGACCTGTGTGCTGGTGCTGGGGCATGATGCCGATTGGCAGGCGGCTGGCAAATCCGTGGAATCCTGCGTACAACCGGCTCCACAGGAGAATGAAGCATTCAATGCCATTGAATTGAAAATGCGCCTGCCAAGCATTTCTCCTAAATAAAGTCCAAGAGAAACGTCATTGCAATATTTGATATTGTGAACCAGCTCCTTGTAGCGGCCCTGATATACGAACAACGGCCATACCTGGTTCACTTCAACACGTCCCCAAAAGCATTGCTGCGCAGCCTGCGGTGGCGTTTTTATGAAAGCAAAGGGCATTTCCCACAAACAGTCCCCGCAAAGATGCATCATTCCGTACGGCAATGGTTTTCCGCAAAGGGCACACTTGCGAGGGAAGAACAAGGACAGCACCGATCCCGCCAGCCACACTATATCCGAAACCTTCAACATGGCCGCCAATGTAGCAATCTTTCCCAACACTCAGGTGCCGGAATCACAATTTCTTCACAAAAATTGCTTCTGTTTTCTGTCTCCGGCTGTCCGGTTGATTACGGCAGTCACTTCATCTGAAAATATTCGCCTTTCCGTGGCGAATATTTTCATATTCCAGTGACCTGCCGCTGAACGATGCTAGAAACACACCGGCACCTCGCCAATTTGTATCACTTGCATTATGGCAGCCACAATTTGCGCAATATTGTGGCCATGAACTGCAACTTATTCCACAAATATGTTGATTTTGTGGCCGCTTCCTTATTGTTGTCCACAATAATGTGTGTGTTGTGGCCGGCTGGCGAGTAGCTCAGTCGTTGGTTTCGCCAAAGCTGCTTGCAGTGTGTGCGGCCACAACACAGTCTGAAGCACATCACTGCTGGCAGACCCGCCAAAATGAGGGGCCTGCTTGCAACAGGCACCATTGTAGAGGACTCTGAGCAGACTCCGTGCAAGCAGCTTTGGCGGACATGCATTGGAAAGTAAAAACGGCCACGTTTTTGGCAAAAAACTTGACAAAATGAAGTCCGAAATAGCAAAACGAGCGCATTCTGGACGAAAATGCGTCTGAAATGGAGATTGAAGCGTGAAATTGACACGTTTTGAGGAAAAACGCGCTCAAATGAGGACCGAAAAGGGATGATGGCCACAAAATTGGCGAAAATGTGGCCGAATGTGCTATGGAAAGGAAGACAAAGTGATCGCAAACCCTCATAATACAAGGGGTTTGCGTTCAGGTAGAAGAAAAACATATTTGATTATCAATTAGTTACAAAATATAGTGATCTCAAACCCCTGCAGTTTGAGGGGTTTGCGGTCACTTTTAACTAAAGATACGGCCAACCGACCATATTTTCGGCAAAAACGTGACCGAACAAAGGCCGCATCAGCGGCCTAGCGGAGGGCGCGAACTTGCTGGAATGCGAAAACTTGCGAAAAGATTGCAAAGAGTTGCGGGTAGCAGCAAGTTCGGTATAGCCCGGGGGCGGAAATAAACTAATACGGCAGGCACTGGAATATGAAAAAGCTTTGCCCAGGAAAGGCAAAGTTTTTCAGATGAAGTGCCTGCCGCAATCAAACGGATTACAAAAAGCGG